>CAYUKI010000277.1:0-3262 GCA_964445235.1 uncultured Acidimicrobiia bacterium
TGTCACCGTTGACGGCATCGCCCACCTCGTCGTCCTCGGCGAGGGCCCGCCGTCCGCTCAGGTCTCTCGCAAGTTCGACGAACTTCTGCAGCAAGGAACGACAACTGAGCTGCCGGGACCAGTGCTGGCCGAACTCCGTCGTCAACTCGAGAGCAAGGATGCGGAAGTTGCGGACAAACTCTCCAAACTGGTCGAGCGTGAGACTTCGCTGAGCGAAGCTTTGACCAAGCTGTCACTCCAACGGGCCAGCTTCGAATCCAAGAAGGCAGAACTCCTTCGCACGGAGCACGAGAACGGCTATCACCTCGGAATGAAGGAAGCCGAGGCCACTACTCCAGAGAGCCAAGTCGAAGACCTCGACGAGGAAGGTCCGCTTGCCGTGGTGCACGATCTCGACCTGACCCGGAAAGCCTCCAAGGCCACCGAGGGCGACTCAGCCTCCGAGGAGTAAGACCCTTCTGAACCCAGGGCTCGGCACGGTGCCGCTCGATGACGGCCGCCAGCGCCCGTGCTGTCGTCGGGGATGGTCAACTCGACGTGGAACCCGTCGAGTCTCCGGGTGACGAAAAAGATTCGGTCGAGGTCGGCCTACCGGCCAGTCTTCGGCTCGATAGGCCGGCAGACCCCGATCGAGGCGGTGTATCTTTAGGCTTTAGGGGCTGGCTAAGGAGGTAATCGTGTCGGGCGTGGCCAAAGCGGGCACGGTGGCATTCATCCTGGCCTCGCTGTTCGCGGCCACCGGCACCTTCCAAGAGGGCACCGGACTCTTCCCAGGCGGAGATCACCCGAAAGCACCTCACCGATTACATGCTGCTCGTGCTGGCGATCCTGGTGGTGACCATCCTCGTGTTCTGGCTTGTTGTTCGCCGGGCTGTGAGGAGTAGACGACCATACACGACTGGCCTGGTGCTGAGTGTGGTTGGCGCCTTGGCGGTGGTCGTCTTCTGGAGTGGCCTCCCTGCCATTCTGGGAACGGGAGGAGCCTTCCTCGGAATGAAAGGCCGAAAAGCGGGTGCAAGGAAGGGGCAGGCAACGGCCGCGCTTGTAATTGGGGGCGTGGCCGTGGCCGTCGGGGCCTGGTCGGTGATCGTCGGCTAACCCGACAGAGGAGTGAGCTCGCGGGTTGGGGGTCGGTCGCCCTGCGACATGAGACGAATTATTCGGCCAGTCGGTGAACATCGAGCCTGCAATCATCCCGCACCCACCCGGTCCTGCCCGCTCGCTATCGACTGATCTGCGTGAGATCACTCGCGCTACCCACCGGCCCGATACCGGCAAAAACGGACTCGGTCGCTGATCGGGACGGCTTCACTTAATCGTGACGTGCGCGTCGGCGCGCAAGCCTTACGCGGTGGTTGCGATGTTGAGCACCCGAAACGCCGTCGCGGTCAGCACGTCGGCGAGAACCGCACCAGATTCTCAAGCCGGTCCCAAGCCAAGCTGTGAGTGTCAACGTCGGCGGGTAGTTCGCCGCGGAGCTCATCGAGGGTGCCGTCAAGGTTCATTACGTTCCTTTCGTACGTCGCGATCTCGCCACGGCCCGCAACAATTCGAGTTGGGTGGCCTCATCCTTCGCCAGGGTGAGACCCAACCGGCCCCGATCGGTCGGGGTCAACCCCAGAAGTGACAGCCACTGGCCGAGCTGCTTCTCGAGGCTGGCGATCATCCCTACCGCCGGGTGGGCGTAGCGGTATCCCTTCTCGGTGACCAGCACCAGCCCCTCGGCGGCCAGAATCTCTGACAGTCGGCTGCGGCGGCTGAACCCGTCCGCCACCAGTAGCATCAGCGGGAGGTCGGCCGCAGCCAACCACGGCCGCGCCCCCTCAACGATAAGCTCCCAAGCTGCCCCGCCCTCACCGTCGAGGAGATCCGGCACGGCGAACGTGTCCGGCTCCGGCGGCGGCACGATCTCCACCACCTTCGGCGCCGGGCGTTTGCCAGGGTTGCCGAGCCGGTGCTGCACCTCGGCCGGTTTCCGTCGATTAGACATTCAGACCCCCCTCCCCTCGAACTGCGGCGATGCGCCTCCGCCTAACAGGGGTAGTACCCGGTCGGTTGGTTTCACGATGGGACCCCCTCCCCCCACGTTCATCGGGCCTGGTGGTGTCCACGCTTCCGCCCCGTACTTCTCAGCTATGGGCGTACTTCTCACTTCCAAACGGTGAGAAGTACGGGGGTCGGTGAGAAGTACGGGCATCATGGCTCAACTCCCGGCAGGCGCCAGGAGGCACGGTCGTCGGGCATCGTCACCTCCGTCTCGTCGACTGTGCCCGGATGGTCGGGGCACGCTGTGGGCACGGTCACTGGTAGGTCTCCTCTCCCTGTTCGATCAGGTAGTGGCGGTGGGCACGGTGTGTTGTCTTCTCACGCAAAGTCGCTCAAAAAGGGCTGGGCGCGATGAGGTGGGCCACGTATCCCAGCGGCTTGAACTGGCGGACGAAGGCTTCTACGTCGGCACCGAAGTAGAGGATGGCTTGCCCTTGCAGGGGGGCGCTCTGTTTGTCGGGGTGCCAGAACCGGAGGCGGCCTTTCGGGAAACAGACCGCGACGGCGACCGCGGCCACCCGTTGGAACCACTTTGTCTCGGTGCCGTTGTTGACCAGCACGACGGCGGCTTCGACATGGCCGGCCTCGTACTCGGCGACCAGCTTCGCCGTGAAGCGGTCGATGGCCGGCTGACTGTACGGCGGGTTCATCCACACTCGTCCCCTCCATGGGCGGGTTAGCCCGTCGTCGGCGGTCGTGTAGAACGTGTCAGCGCCGACGACCTCGTTGGCGGCGACGCTCGAAGCCGGGTCCAGGTCGATTCCCCCCATCACTTGCCTGGCCGCTGCGATGATCTCCGGCGGCGTGTACCAGTCCACGTCGCCGGAATTGTGGGCGACGTGAGGGCCGAGTTTCCCGTCCGCCGGCTGGTCGATGGCATCGACCGCGCCTAGTTCACGTTGGAGGAGGTCAAGAGCTTCCTCCTCGGTGATGGCGACAGGGTCCGGCGGTTCATCTCGCCGAAGGGTGCCAACTTTGGCCGAAGGGTGCCAAGGCGCAGTGTTGGCATCCTTCGGGGGGGTTTGGCATCCTTCGGGGAGGCGCCAGGTCCATCGCTGGCCGTCCGTGCCCGGCGCTCCCTCCTTGACGGCCACGACGCCGAGGCTTCTTTTCGCGCGGGCGAGGGTCCGGTCGGTGATGCCTTCCGCGTCGGCCATCGCCTGGCTCTCCTTCGCCGGTACGTCGCCGGAGGCGAGCCACTCTCGGAGTGAGTCTT
>CAYUKI010000278.1:0-3237 GCA_964445235.1 uncultured Acidimicrobiia bacterium
ACGATCTTGGTTTCCGCAGTGAGAATCTCGTCGTTGACGCCACGCAGAAGGATTGGGATCTCGCCGAGCCTCTCTGGTGTCGAGGCCAGCACCACCGACCCCGCTCCCCGTTCGAGGTGTTTCTCGCACCAAGCTGCCGTGCGGTACTTGCCGACGGCCGATACCACCAGGTCGGCTCCCACCGACGACCAGTCGAAGTCGCCAGGTTCCCGAGCGTTGGAGAAAGGGATCTTCCGATCCTCCATCAGGAGGTTCCCTCCGGAAAGGGACACCGGCGTGGCGAACCGGCCATAAATCGAGTCGTACTTGAGCAGGTAGGTGAGGCCTTCGGGTTCGGCGGTGTCGACGATCGCAGCCACCTCCAAGGTGGGATGATCGGCGAGCTGGCGGAAGAGGTTGCGCCCGATCCGGCCAAAACCCATCAAACCAATTCGCGTCATTAGGCCCTTTGATCCGTCAAACCGGCAACCATAGTCGGCCCGGGCGCGACCCCCTTTTTCTTGTCGGCGAAGCGAGATATGTTGCCGCTGTGGGTGGCTTACTCGCTCAGCTCTGGATGATCGCCTGCATCGGTCTCTCCCCGCCGGTGGAAGGTCCGGTCGTTGCGCCCTTCGCCCCGGAGGGACGATTCGCCGGTCACTGGGGGGTGGACTTCGCGGTCTCCCCCGGTACTCCGGTGCTTGGGGCCGATGGCGGGGTCGTCAGCTTCGCCGGGGAGGTGGCCGGGATGCTCTCGGTCAGTGTCGACCACGGCGGGGGCCTCAAGACCAGTGTTTCCTTCCTCGAGGCTGCGGCGGTCGAGAAGGGCGCCCGGGTGCGAAGGGGTGACCTGTTGGGCACCTCCGGGTTGGCCCACGGCGATCCTTTGCTGCATTTCTCGGTGCGGGTGGCGGGCCTTTACGTGGACCCCGAGCCGTGGCTCGGCTGCCATAACCCGGCTCCGCAACCGGCGTTGCACCTGCTACCGGCGGAAGAGTCGAAGCTGCGCACCTATGCTTCCCGACGTGCGCAGGGGGATTCTGGGCGGCACCTTCGATCCGCCTCACATCGGCCATCTGGTGGCGGGCGAGACGGCGCTTCACCAGCTTCATCTAGATGTGGTCTCCTTTCTGCCGGCCGGTGCTCCCTGGCAGAAGGCCGGCCGCCCCGTCACCGACAGCGACCATCGTTGGGAGATGACCAAGTTGGCCGTGGAAGGGATCGACTACTTCGCAGCCGACGACCGCGAGGTCCACCGACCCGGTTGGACCTACACGATTGACACACTCGAGTCGCTCCCCGAGTCCGAGACCCTTGTGCTGATCCTGGGAGCCGACGCCGCCGCCGCCCTGCCGACCTGGCATCGCTGGCGGGAGGTGGTGGCCCGAGCCGCCATCGCCGTGGCGCCGCGCCGGGGCGCCGAACCGACCGCCGTCGAGGGTGCCGACCTGATCGAACTCGATATGCCCTTGATCGATGTCAGCGGTACCGAGCTGAGGGCCCGGCTGCATCGCCGCGCCAGCGTCCGCTTCCTGGTACGGGATCGGGTGTGGGATTACCTGACCGAGCACGGTCTTTACGGCTGATGGCCGATCCTCGCCACCGCAAACGCTCGAACGGGCCGACGGACATTCGACGGCGGCGTGTCGCCATCGGTGAGAGGCCCACGACTGCCCGCGACCTCAACAGGACTGCCACCCAGGATGCCGCCCGTCGCCGAAGCCGCCGAGTCGTGACGGCCAGCGCGGCCGCGGTAGCAATGGTCGCCGGGGCCGTTGCGTTGACCTACTGGCTGACCCGTGAAGTAACGGTCCCCCCCCCCGATGCAGCCGTGCCGTCCGACGCTGGAGCCTCGAGTCTGGTCGTGGTCACCGGCGAAGGAGATCTGGGCGCTTCAATCGCTTTGGTGGTGTCGCATCCTGCCTTTCCCGACCGGGTGGCCCTTTTCCCGCCCAACCTCGTTGCCGTTCTTCCCGGGTTCGGGGAACAGACCATCGGCGAGGCGCCGCTGATCGGAGGCGCCGAACTCTCCGAACTCACCGTCATCAACCTGCTCGGCACCCGGGTCGATGCCGTCAGCGTGCTCACTGCCGAGCAGTTGGCTGCCTTGATCCCCGCCGGCCTCGAGGTCGATCTACCGGTGCCGCTAGTGGTTTCCGAGGGGGGGGGTGAGGTGGTCGACATTCCCGCCGGCCGCACCACACTCGACGGCCCTACCCTCGCCCGGCTCCTCGTGACCCAGGGGAGCGGCGATCAGCTTTCCTGGCTGCAGCGCCAGGAAGCGGTTTGGAAGGCGTTGTTGGCCTCGGTGGCGGGTGGCGGGGCCTTGGTGGATGGCCTGGGCACGGTTGACCGGGGGAACCCGGATCTCGGCAGGGCTGCATTGGTGGGTGTCGCTGCCGACCCCGACTTTGCCCTCACCGGCCTATCGGTCGGTCGGATCGGCGTGGCCGGCCCGGGTTCGCCGGAGCTGTACGAACTGCCGGCGAAGGCCGTTGCCGACTTCCTATTTGATCAGGTGCCATTCCTGGCCTTGCGGGAGGGGGAGCGGCCCAGGGTGGAGATTCTCAACGGGAATGGTGACATCGGCACTACTCAACCGGTGGCGGCCCTTCTGGTCAGGTCCGGTTTCCGGGTGGTACGCACCGACAACGCCGACAGCAGCGACTACCCGCAGTCCCAGGTGATTGCCCAGGGAGGAGAACACCAGCAAGACGCCCTCGATATCCGGGCATTGCTCGACACCGGCGAGGTTCTGGTCGATCAGCGCCAACCGTCGACAGTGGTAGACGTAACTATCATCGTCGGTAAGGATCTACCCGGATAGCAGGGGGAGAACAGTCGATATTCAATACCTGGCTCGGCGAGCAGCCGACGCCCTCGCCGACAAGAAGGGGTTCGACGTCATCCTTCTCGACGTTTCTCCTCTCACGGTCATCGCCGACACCTTCGTGCTCGCCACCGGGACCTCCCGCACCCATGTCCAGACTTTGGCCGAGAGCGTCGGCCGAAAACTCACCGAGATCGGTCGCAAACGGATTCGGGAAGAGGGTCGGACCGAGGGGGAGTGGGTGCTTCTCGATTTCGGCGACCTGCTGGTGCACATCTTCCAGGCCAAGACCCGCGATTACTACAGCCTCGAACGTCTGTGGGGCGACGCCGCCCGCATCGAATGGGAGCCGGCCGTTTCCGGGGCCGAAAGGCCCTCTAGTACCATTTGACCCATCCCGGGGCTGTAGCTCAGTTGGCAGAGCGCTT
>CAYUKI010000279.1:0-3207 GCA_964445235.1 uncultured Acidimicrobiia bacterium
TGACCGGGCTCAACCGCTCGACCGTCGCCGACCTGATCGGGGAGCTCACCGCTCTCGGGTTGGTTGAGGAGGGACCCGGACTGCTGGCGTCAGGACCGGGCCGACCCTCCCCCATCGTCAAGACCAGGCCCGAGAGTGCAACCGCCCTCGCCGTCGAGATGGCAGTCGACTCGATCGCGGCGGCAACAGTGGGTCTGGGCGGTCACGTCTACAGTCGGGTGAGGGTGGCTAGAGAAAGAGGGCGGCTCTCCCCGCAAGAGACGGTTCACGACGTCGCCGGGCTGGCAGAAGCATTACTCGACTCACTACCGGCTAAACACGTTCTTGCTGGTGTCGGCGTCGCCGTCGCCGGCCTCACCCGACGATCGGACGGATTTGTCCACCTGGCTCCCAACCTGGGCTGGCGAAACGTCCCGCTGGCCGCGATGGTCGCTACCGCGCTCGATCTCGGTGGTCGGGTCTTGGTGGCCAACGATGCCGACCTCGGAGCACTCGCCGAGCATCATCGAGGTGTGCGCCCCAATGTCGGCCATCTGATTTATGTCGCCGGCGAGGTCGGTATCGGTATCGGAGTGATCCTGGACGGAAAGCCCCTGCTGGGCTCGGCTGGGTATGCGGGTGAAGCGGGGCACACCCTGATCAACCCCAATGGCCACAAGTGTCGATGTGGGGCCGTCGGCTGCTGGGAGACCGAGGCGGGAGAGGAGGCTCTCCTGCGTCGCGCCGGGTCCACTGTGACAAGCACCGGCCTCGATGCCCTTGATGCAGTTGCCGCGCGGGCGACGGCCGGCGACGAATACACGCTTGATGCCATCGCCGAGGTGGGCCGATGGCTCGGGCTCGGCATCGGCAATCTCATCAATATCTTCAACCCCGAGCTGGTTGTCTTGGGTGGTTTCTATGAGCGCCTGTTCCCGTTTCTCGAGGCCGCAATAGTCCAGGGCGCCCGGCAAACAGCCCTCGATGCTCCCGGTGCGATGGCAACGATCGCCCGCAGCAGCCTGGGCTCCGATGCCCCGCTTATTGGGGCCGCCGAGCTGGTTCTATCTGAGGTGGTAGCAGACCCCGCGATGACGTTGGTCGGAAATTGAGCGGGTGATGCCGTCCGCCCGATCCAAGCCCATGGTGCTGCTTGTTGGTGTCCTTTTGGGCTCCGCGGCAGTCGCCGGCGGACTTGCCCTAACTCGTCTCGACAACCAGGCCTGCTCTCCGACCGCCGGTCATCCCGAGTGGTCGGTCGCCCGCCACTGGAACGAAGCCCTCCTCAACGCCATCAGGCGCGACCTCCCGGCACCCACGATCCACGCTCGAAATCTGTTTCATACCTCGGCCGCCATGTGGGATGCATGGGCGGCATACGACCCCGAGGCGAAGGGCTACTTCGTCGATGAGAAGTCCTCGGCCGCCGACGTCCCGGCGGCACGGAACGAGGCCACCAGCTACGCCGCCTACCGGGTGCTGGAGTCCCGCTACATCCATTCGATGGGCGCAGTGGAGACGATCACCGAGCTCGACGGGCTTATGGAGGCGCTCTGCTATCCGATCGATGTCACCACTACCGAGGGTGACACACCCGCCGCTCTCGGGAACCGCATCGCCAAGGCGGTGCTCACCTTCGGTCTCAGCGACGGGTCGAACGAGGCCGAGGGCTACACGAGCCCCGACTATTCGCCGGTCAACCCGCCGCTGGTAGTAGTCGAATCCGGGGCGACCATGACGGACCCCAACAGGTGGCAGCCTCTCCAGCTCGAGCACATGATCTCCCAGAACGGGATCCCGATCGAGAACGGCGTCCAGCAGTTCATCGATCCGCATTGGGGCGGCGTTGCGTCCTTTGCACTGCCCGAGGGGGGGGCTCTCGGCCTTCCGATCGATCCGGGAGTCCCTCCCTACCTCGATGATCCCGCTTCTGACCAAGCCTTCAAGGACGCCGCCGTCGAGGTCATCCGCTACAGCAGCCAGCTCGACCCGGCCCTCGGGGTGATGATCGACATCTCCCCCGGCGCCCTCGGTGCCAACCCGCTCGGGACCAACGATGGCAACGGACACCAGGTCAACTCTGTGACCGGACGTCCCTACGACACCAACCTGGTCAACTTGGGTGATTTCAGCCGAGCCCTGACCGAGTTCTGGGCCGATGGCCCGAAGTCCGAGACACCGCCGGGTCACTGGAACACCGTCGCCAACACCACTTCAGACGACCTCGGCGCTGAACTGAGGATCGGCGGCGTCGGTCCAGTGGTCGACCGCCTCGAATGGGACGTCAAGCTCTATCTGGCGCTCAACGGAGCCAACCACGATGCTGCCATCGCGGCCTGGGGGGTGAAGAACCATTACGACTACGTGCGGCCGATCTCGATGATCCGGTACATGGGCGGGTTGGGCCAATCGAGCGATCCAGGCGCTCCGTCATATCACCCGGAAGGCTTGCCCCTCGTTCCCGATCTGGTGGAGGTGATTACCGAAGCGAGCTCCGCGCCTGGCCAGCGCCACGATGCGCTCGCTGGCCACGAGGGTGAGATCGCCATCCATTGCTGGGCCGGGAACCCAACCGACCCCGAGACCGAAACGGGAGGTGTCGCCTGGATCCTGGCGGTCGATTTTGTTCCCTACCAGCGCACCACCTTCGTGACGCCGGCCTTCGCCGGCTACGTGTCAGGGCACAGCACGTTCAGTCGGGCCTCGGCCGAAGTCCTCACAGGCTTCACCGGAAGCGAGTTCTTCCCAGGTGGTCTCAGCGAGTGGACGATCGGCGCCGGTGCCCTCGAGAACGAGGCGGGACCCGAAGGCGACATCACGCTGCAGTGGGCCACCTACTACGACGCAGCTGACCAGGCCGGACTGTCGCGCCTGTACGGCGGGATCCACGTTCGCGCCGATGATTTCGCGGGTCGGATGATGGGTTCCGACATCGGCCGCGCAGCCTGGGAACAGGCTCAGAAGTATTACGGCGGTGCGGTTGCTGAAGAGGAGTAGCCGAGAAACCAACCACGGCTCGGTCACATCTGCCTGGCTGGTCGGAGGCGTGGCGATTGGGTCGCTGGTCGCGATCGCCATTGTGGTTGTGGCCCCGAACGTGATCGGGCCAGGCACCCCTCCGGCTGCGATGGGCCCGCCCCACTTCGTCGAGGAGTCGGCCTCCGCTGGCATCGAACACACCTACGACGGTGAGTTCACCTTTTTCGTCGGCGGTGGGGTAGCTGTCTT
>CAYUKI010000280.1:0-3178 GCA_964445235.1 uncultured Acidimicrobiia bacterium
CATTCCTAACAGCAGTAGGGCACCGAGGCCATACACGATGGTGTGGTATCGCAGCAGGCTCGCCGTGAGCAGGCCCAGCCCGAGGGTCACCGGAACCATCACCGTGGCCACCCCGGCGGCGAACACGAACGCCAGCGGTACCAGACGCCACCGATGATTGCGTACCGACGCCGCCAGGAAGGAGGGGAACATGACCACGATGCAGCAGGGGGCGAAGAGCGCCACCGCGCCGGCTACGAAGGCTGCGATCAGCGATCCGCCGAGGAAGAGCCCCTCCACGCTCAAACCGCCAGGTCGGTGTTGGCACGCTGGGCGAGGTGACTCTCCAGCTTGCGGCGGGAGATACGGCCGTATCCGAAGAACACGCCATCGACTACCAGGATCGGCGGGAACGGGATCCGATAACGCACCATGAGCGCCCGACCCTCGTCGGAATAGACGGGCAGGGTCCTGACTGTGAGTGGTGTCAGCTTGCCGATCTCGTCGAGAAGGCGAAGGGCGTCATCGCAGAAATGACAGCCCGGGGCGGTCATCACGAGAATGTCGACCGGTCTGGTCAATTCAGTGCCCCGCACCGCCGACAGTTGGTGGAGCACGTCGATGCAGTACCGGTCCGTCTCCAGTCACACCACATCTCAGATCACCTCGACAGAGATCTTCCCCCACCCCAGGTGGGGTAGGGCAGGGCCGAAAGACCCTGTCTGCCAGGCCGCTTCCGCCGCCACGGACCGAGCGGATGTCATGGGGTTCGTTGGGCCTCCTGCCAGGTCACCTGCCACTGATAGTCCCGTTCCTCTTGCCCCCAATTCGCCTTGAGGTACTCGATGATGGCGAGGATCGCCTCGTCGGTGAGGGATCCGCTGAAGGTCGGCATGCGTGATTCGGGGAAGTCGGAACCGTCGCGGATGATCTCGAGAAGCAGCCGGTCTGAGTGATGCCACGTGTGGCCCGACGAGTCGTGGGGCGGCGGCGGGTAAGAGCCGTCGGGATTGGGCGTCTTCCAGTTGGGGTCGCCCGATAGGTCGGCACGGTGACACGAGGCGCAGTTCTGTTGATACAGCTCTCCGCCCCGTGCCACCTGGCCCTGATCCAACGCCGGGACCGAGCCTTCTTCGGGTGCGCACGCCGCGACCAGAACTCCGGAGACAGCCACCGCCGTTACCGCATTGACGATGCGTCCGGGGTTCATGACTGGACCGCGATCTCCCCTTTCATTCCCGCCGCATAGTGCGCCGGCTGGTGGCAACCGATGAGCACAGTCCCCGGCTCGGTGAACCGCCACGTGAGCTCCTTGGTCTCGGCGGCGGCGACGGTCACCGCGTTGGCTTCGTCGGGCATCGCCATCCCGTGATTTTCGGCCATCTCCGCTTCGTGTTCGTCCTGGGTCGCCTGATCGCCGAGGGTGAAGTCGTGCGGGACCTGTCCTGCGTTGACGATCCGGAAGGTGACAGTGTCCCCGACCTCCACGGTCACGTTGGTAGGGTCGAAGCGGAAGTCGTCGCTGGCGACGATCTCCACCGTACGGTCGGCGTCAGCAGGATCGGCCGGTTCCCCGAAGGTGGACCCCATTCCTTGGCCGTCGCCTGCCACGATGGTCGTGGTGGTGGACGCCGTGACGCCGCAGGCGCCGAGCAGCAGCGCCGCCGATGCTGTAAAGAGGGCGGCGAGGCGTAAACGACTATGAAACATGACATCTCCTGACTTTTCGAAACGATGAATGCCCGGGCGGATCTGCGGGTTTTAGACGCGCATCATGCACAGTTCGAGAAGCCCGAGCCGCCCTCCGACGGGGACCATGGCGGCGATGTCATCGGTTGTCGGGTTTGGTATCGGCCTCCGCCGCCGGCAGGGCCGGCGGCGGTGATCGGTGGTGGTGGATGCGATCAGGCCGGCGACGGCGATCACAAAGACGCAAAGCCCGAGCACGGCATGGACTTCAACGCCCCCAGCGGAGTCCTGCTCAGCGGCGTGACCAGTTCTCCCGAGTCCGAGCACGGCGGGGCCGAGACCATGCATTAACAGCAATCCGACAATCGCAAGCATGGCCAGTCCGGTCATCAAGACCAGACGTCTTCGGTGGACATGGAGGGTTGCCATCGGTGGCGATGACTTTATCCGAAGAGCTCGCGAACACGCGAGGCCTGACGCCTTACCTGGCAGATGCCCCAAGAAGGTCTTGACCTTCCGGTCGGGGGGAAGGTGTAAAAGTGTGTTGACGCCACGCTCTGGCGCGGAACTCGACGAAAGAGCTACCAAGATAATGCCAAAACCTAACTGCCTCCGACCGAACCGAGACCGTCGTCCTCCACTTCGACGGGATGCAGTTCGCGTCCGAAAAGCACAAGGTGGAGTCCCACCTCGGCCGGCAGCCGGGTGTGGTCCGAGTCGAAGCCAACCCGGTCGCCCAAACCGCCTCTGTGGTCTTCGATCCGGAGGCGACCGCTGCCGAACAGCTACGGGAGCGGGTGATCGAATGCGGCTACCACTGCGCCGGTGAATCGCTCCCCGACCACCTCTGTCTCACCGAAGCTGCCCACGCCCACCCCGGCGAGGATCACTCTCCGCATGCGGTGATGGGCCACGGCAGCCACGGCGACCGCCGTAATGGTGGGCACCGGTTTGGGAGCCCGCCGCGGCGTGCTGTTCAAGAACGCCTCAGCGTTGGAGTCGTCGGCTGGGACCGACACCGTGGTTTTGGACAAGACCGGCACTCTCACCAAAGGTGAACCCGAGGTCACCGATTTCATCACCGACGGGGAACCCGACGAGGTGTTGCGCCTCGTGGCTGGGGTCGAAAGGGAATCAGAACATCCGCTCGAGAAGCGGTCGTCCGCTACGCCACCGCCCAGGGCGTGGAGCCGGCCACCGCCGACGCCTTCGAGAACGTGCCCGGACACGGCGCGGCCGCCGCCATCGACGGCCACCGTGTCGTGGTCGGCAACGTCCGCCTCATGGAACAGGAAAAGGTGAGTCTCGGAGACTTGCGGCAACGCCGAGGCGCAACTCGCCGCGGGGGGCCGCACCGCGGTCATCGCCGCGGTCGATGGTGTCGCCCGCGCCGTGATCGGCATCGCCGACGCGGTACGCGACACCTCGGCGGAGGCGATCACCGAGATCCACGCTCTCGGCATCGAGGTCGTCATGCTCACCGGCGACAACCAGGCCACCGCCGACCGCA
>CAYUKI010000281.1:0-3174 GCA_964445235.1 uncultured Acidimicrobiia bacterium
CACGAGCGAGCGAGCGCACCGGTGCCGATGCGAACGTCGGTGACCAGGAATTCGGCTGTCTGCCTGGCGACCTCGACGTAGCGGGGATCGCCGGTGGCCGCCCCAGCTTCGGCGAAGGTTCTAATCGCCAGGCCGTTCCAACCGGCGATGATCTTGTCGTCGAGCCCCGGTTTGATCCTCGCCGAGCGCCTGGCGAGCAGGCGCTCCGACGCCGCTGCCACCATGGCCTCGAGTTCGGTCTCGGTCAGCCCGTAGCGATCGGCCACCGCCCGGAAGGGCCGCGGCCTGTGGAGTATGGAGCTGCCTTCGAAGTTGCCTGGCCCGGTGACGCCGAGTGCAAAGCCGACCATCGCCCCTGTTTCCTCACCCACGGTGGTGATGAACTCGTCATAGTCCCAGACGTAGTACTTCCCTTCCTCTCCCTCGGAGTCGGCGTCCTCCGACGAGTAGAAACCCCCCCCCGGGTGGTGGAGATCTCGCATCAGATACTCCAACACGCCTTCGCCGATTCGGCGGAATCTTTCCACTCCAGTCTCCCGCCATGCCCAGAGATAGAGCCGGGCGAGTTGTGCGTTGTCGTAGAGCATCTTCTCGAAATGGGGCACCAACCATTGGGCATCGACCGAGTAACGGGCGAACCCACCACCGATCTGATCGTGGATGCCGCCGTCGGCCATCTTGGTGAGGGTGTGGATGAGGATGGTCTCGGCGGTGGGTGCAAAGGGCTGGTCCGAGATCCGCAGCATGAACTCAAGCAGCGGTTGCTGCGGGAATTTGGGAGCTCCGCCAAAGCCGCCATGCTCGGCGTCGAAAGTGGCGGCCAGTGCTGCATAGGCGGCCTCGAGGGCGGGACGCCCGGGCAGGTCGGCCGTGGCAGGCAACCTCCGACCGACCATCGCCGCGACGTTGGCGGCTTGGGATTCCACCTCGGACCGGCGGTTCGAAAAGGCGTCCGCCACCGCCTCGATCACCTGGCGAAAGGACGGCATGCCGTGGCGGGGAGTGTCGGGGAAATAGGTGCCGGTGTAGAAGGGGTTGCCTTCCGGGGTCAGCCAAACGGTCATCGGCCATCCGCCCCTACCAGTGGTGGCCTGGACAGCGTCCATGTAGATGGCGTCGACGTCGGGGCGCTCCTCGCGATCGACCTTGACGTTGACGAATAGGCGGTTCATCGTCTCGGCGGTCTCGGGGTCCTCGAACGATTCATGAGCCATCACGTGGCACCAGTGACAGGCGGCGTAGCCGACCGAGAGCAGGACAGGCACCTGCCGCGCCTTGGCCTCCTCGAACGCCAGGGGGCCCCACTCCTGCCAGTCGACGGGGTTGTCGGCGTGCTGGCGTAGGTAAGGAGAGGTGGCGTCGGCCAGGCGATTGGGCACGGTGGAACCGTAGTCAGCCCGGTCTCGGGCCAGAATTAGGGCCAGATCGCCTCACGAACAGGCGTTTGGGAATAGGTGTCCACAAGCCCGGCGTTGTTGTGGACAAGTCTGTGGATTCCCTGTTGAAACCGGGGGTACAACCCGGTGGCGCTGTGGAAAATTCAGGCAGTTTTAGGGGTTCCCAAGGGGCCGGACATATGTCATAGTGTGTGCCCGGCGACCTGGAACCGCCGAATCACCCGCGACACAAAGGCTCGAAATACATGACGACTACTGAGGCGCGTCGCGAGCGCGCTCCGAAATCGGCGGAGGCCAAGGCGCGCCGCGATCGGGTCAACCAAAGCAAACTCACCGATGAGCGTGGCCGTCTCACCACGGATCTGGTCAGCCAGTACCTGACAGCCATTGGCGAGTACGACCTGCTCACCGCCGAGCAGGAAGTCGAGCTCGCCCAGCGGATCGAGGCTGGCGAGGAGGCTGCCATCCGGCTGGCCAAGGGGGAGTGGAAGGACAAGCGGGAGGAGCTCGAGCTGCGTCGTCGGGAGCGGCAGGGCCGGGAGGCGAAGGACGCCTTCCTCACCGCCAACCTTCGTCTGGTGGTCGCCAACGCTCGCCGCTACGCCAACACCTCGGGGATCGACTTCCTCGACCTCATCCAGGAAGGAAACCTTGGGCTTATCCGGGCAGTCGAGAAGTTCGACTGGCGCAAGGGGTTCAAGTTCTCGACCTATGCGACCTGGTGGATTCGCCAGGCCATAACTCGCGCCATCGCCGATAAGTCGCGCACCGTCCGCATTCCTGTGCACCTGCACGACACGCTGGCGGCGGTACGGGCGGCGCAGGCCAGTCTCAAGGCCGAGCTTGGTCGCGACCCGCGGCCCGAAGAGATCGCAGAGGAGGCGGGGGTAACGGTCGACAAGGTGGAGCTGGCCCTCGGGGTCGCCGACACCGTGTCACTGGAGCAGCCGGTCGGTGAGGACGGAGCCCAGCTCGGCGACTTCATCGAAGACGAGGATGCCGCCGATCCGGTGCAGATGACCGAGGAGATGGACATCGCCGACAGCCTGCGTCGTTCCATCGAACGGCTTCCCATCCGGGAGGGGCGCATCCTGGCGCTTCGGTACGGCTTCTACGACGGGGTGCCTCGCACACTCGAAGAGATCGGCGAGGAGTTCAACCTGACCCGGGAGCGAATCCGACAGCTCGAGAAGCTGGCGCTCTGCCGGCTTCGCCATCCCTCCTTCGGTATCCGCGAGCAAGACCTGGTCTGACAGGTCGGGTTCGGGCGGGCGTGCGGGCCGAGCGCCCGGTACTGTTGGTTCGGTGACGCTCAGAGATCTCCTCCAGATTCACGGCCACTGGGGTGGCCCCCACATGACCCTCGCCGGGGCCGCCAAATCGATGGCGGACGCCGGCCATGGTTCGTTGGGTGTGTTCGCCGATCGAGCGTTGGTGGGAATCTTCACCGAGCGAGATCTGCTGCGTGCCCTCGGCGCCGGTGTCGAACCCACCACCGAACCGGTTGAGAATTGGATGAGCCCTGATCCTGACGTGTTCCACCCCGACACCGACGTCGAAGAGGCCGCTCGCTGGCTGCTCGAGTCCGGCTATCGCCATCTTCCGGTCGTCGAAGACGGCGAACTGCTCGGCATCGTCTCGGTGCGTGACCTACTACGAGCGGTCCTCGAACCGTAAGACAACCGGTCGCGCCCGGGGCCTGCCCCCGAAGGCGGCCCTTCGGGCGGCGGAGAGCCCGTTTTGGCGCGCCAAGTCCGACCTATAGGTCGGACTTGGC
>CAYUKI010000282.1:0-3168 GCA_964445235.1 uncultured Acidimicrobiia bacterium
CGACAATCGCTGGACCGCGAGGCGGCGATCGACCTGGGGAAGGCGATCGGTCGCCTCCCCAGCCAGGTCCAGGCAGCCCTGGACGGCGATGCGCAGATTCGCGAACTGACGAAGCAATGGACCGAGACTCGCGACTTCTTCTTCCTCGGCCGGTCTGGCGATTTCCCGGTGGCAATGGAAGGGGCGTTGAAGTTAAAGGAGATCGCCTACGTGCGGGCCGAGGGCTACCCAGCCGGGGAGATGAAGCACGGACCGATCGCTCTGATCGAGCCTGGAGTCGTGGTCGTCGGGGTCGCCACGGACCGGCGCATCCAGAAGAAGACGATGTCCAACATGGCCGAGATGAAGGCTCGCGGCGCCACCATCCTGATGGTGGTGGAAGAGGGCGACGAGGCGGCGGCTCTTCGGGTCGCCGACCATGTGATCGCCGTTCCGGCCGGGCCTGACCTCGTTTGTGCTGTGACTGCGGTGGTGCCGCTCCAACTGTTCGCCTACCACCTGGCTAGGGCTCGGGGCCTGGACGTCGACAAGCCGCGCAATCTCGCCAAGACGGTGACCGTCGAGTAAGTCCCTGGTGCTCTGTCTGGGAAATAACGTACCCCACGGTTGTTTACCAGACAGTGCACTAGTTTCCTAGCCTGGGCCGGTTGCCGCGCTGCTGGCGAAGGGCTCCGGGCCCCCGCCACAGATGAAGGGTTTCATGCGAATAATCGGGCTCGGGGTGGATCTGGCCGAGGTCGGCCGAGTCGAGCAGTTGCTCGGCAAATACCCGCGCTTCGCCGAGCGGGTGTTCACGGAGAATGAACGGAACTACGCGGCCCGCTTCGCCAACCCGGCCCGGCGATACGCGGCCCGCTTCGCAGGCAAGGAGGCGGTCATGAAAAGCCTCGGCACGGGTTGGCGCCGGTTGCGGTGGACCGAGATCGAGATCACCGGCGGCGGTCCCCCCCGGGTTCGACTCTCCGGGAATGCCGCCGCCCGCGCCAACCAACTCGGCGTCACCGAGGTCCTCGTCACCATCACCCACACCGAGGACACGGCCCTGGTGATGGCGGTGGCGGTCGGTGAGCACTGATGCGACCGGTGCTCACCGCGGCCGAGGCGAGTCGGCTCGATGCCGCGTCGTCTGTTCCGGTGGGCGTCCTCATGGAGCGGGCCGGACTGGCGGTTTCGTTGGCGGCGGCGGCAATGGGAGCGGGTTACGGAATCCGCATCGTGGTGCTGGCCGGTCCCGGCAACAACGGAGGGGACGGTTACGTTGCTGCTCGGTATCTGCGCCGGCGGGGGGCGGCCGTAAAGGTGCTGGCCCTGGCCAGGCCCAGAACTGACGCTGCCCGACAGGCAGAACGAGCCGCTCGGTGGGCCGACGTCGCGGTCGAGCATTGGGGGCCACCCGAACCAGCCGATCTGATCGTCGATGCCTTGTTCGGGGGGGGGCAACGTGGAGGCCTACCTGCGCAGGTCCGGCCCTGGCTCGACCACCCGGCTCCGGTGCTGGCCGTCGACATTCCCTCCGGGGTCGACATGGACAGTGGCTCGGCGGCAGAAGACTCGTTTCGGGCCGCCGCTACGGTCACCTTCCATGCCCTCAAAGTCGGCCACGTAATCGGTGAAGGCCCGGACCGGTGTGGGCGCCTAGTGGTCGCAGACATCGGTCTGTCCGGCGGTAAGCCGGCCATGCGGTTGACCGAGGAAGAGGACGCCCCCCGCCCGTCGAGGAGCCGTACCACCCACAAGTGGGCGGCCGGGGCGGTGTTGGTGATCGGCGGCTCGCCGGGGTTGGTCGGCGCGCCAATTCTCGCCGCCCGTTCTGCCCTGGCCTTCGGTGCCGGTGCGGTGGGGCTGGCGGTGCCGGGCGGGCTTTTCTCGGTGGCGGCCACGATCGCACCGGAGCTGCTCGGCCGTCCACTGGGGGGGGGAGAGCGGCTCGGACCCGAATCGGCCGATGCCGCCGCCGACATGGCTCATCGCTTCGATGTCGTCGTGCTGGGGCCGGGTCTGGGTCCGAAGACCGGTGGCTTCGGGAGATCCTTCGCCCAACTTTGGCATGGACCGCTGGTGCTTGACGCCGATGGCCTCAACGGCATCGACCTCGACACCTTGGCAGGCCGGAAGGGCCCAACTGTTCTGACTCCCCACGCCGGGGAGTTCCGGCGGTTGGCAGGAGCGGAGGCCGACCATGAACGGGCCGCCGCCCTGTCCGAAGAGACAGGGGCCGTGGTCCTGCTGAAGGGCAACCCCACCTTCGTCGCCTCCCCCGAGTTGTGGGTCGTGAACAGCGGCGGGCCCGAATTGGCCACCATCGGCACCGGAGACGTGCTGGCCGGCATGGTGGCCGCACTCTGGGCGCGGGGCCTTGGTCCCGCCGAGGCCGCTCGCTCGGGCGCCTACTGGCATGGCCGCGCGGGTTCCCAAATGGGCGCCACCGGTTCCCGTACCGCCCTTGCGCTAGCTGACCTGGTGGGTAGGTGGGCCTGGTGAGACCCTCCTACGCCGAGGTAGATCTGGGGGCTGTGGCTGCCAACCTGGACGCGATCCGACGGGTGGTGGCCCCGGCCCGGATCTGCGCGGTCGTGAAGGCCGACGCCTACGGACACGGCGATCTGCCGATCGCCGAAACGGCTCTCGAGGCGGGGGCGGTCTGCGTGGCGGTAGCCCTGGTCGAAGAGGGCATCCGGCTTCGGGAGGGTGGCATCGAAGCACCGATTCTGCTGCTGTCCGAGCCCGTGTTGGCCGACGCCGCTCTCGTCATCGAATGGCGACTAACACCCACCGTATACCGACCCGAGATGGTCGAGGCTCTCGCCGACCTGGCCACTCAACCACTCGGTGTGCATCTCAAGGTTGACACCGGAATGCATCGGGTGGGGGCACCGCCGGAACAGGCCCTGTCGCTCGCCCAATCGATCATCGCCTCCCCCCACCTGGGGCTGGCGGGCGTGTGGAGCCACCTGGCGGTGGCCGATGAGGATCCGGTCTTCACCAACCAACAGCGGGCGCTCTTCGAGGACGTGTTGGCTCGTCTTGCCGAGAACGGAATCGAGGTCTCCCTGCGGCACCTGGCCAACACCGCCGCGGCGTTGCTCTATCCGGGAACCCGTCATGACATGGTGCGGGTCGGCCTGGGCATGTATGGTCTTCACCCCTGTCCGACCACCCGAGAGACCG
>CAYUKI010000283.1:0-3144 GCA_964445235.1 uncultured Acidimicrobiia bacterium
AATGGGATGGGTAGAGCATGGGGGAAACGACGTCCACTGCGGCGGTGACCTCCTCCCATCGCTGGCCAATGCCGCCGTCGTTAGGCACCGAGGCGGTGAAGCCAAAGACGTCGGCGGCCACCGCACAGCCGAGAGGCCGAAGCCGGGCACCCGCCTCGGACAGGAAGCCGGAGATCGTGGCGATTCTGATGTCCTCGGTCGAACCGCCGTCGAAGCGGGCCGACTCGGGAAAGCCGTCGGGAAAACGGACATAGTCGAATTGGACTTCATCCACCCCGAGACGGCAAGCCTCCTCGGCGATCGAAAACGCGTAGTTGCGCACCTCGGGATCGGTGGGGTCGAGAAAGAACTGATCGTGGTTCTCGTACGGAGCCCCGGTGGCGCTGTCCCACACCGAGAGCTCTGGTCGGCTCTTCGGTACCTTTGGGTCCTGGAAGGCCACCACCCTTCCGATCACATACAGGCCCGCCGATTGGGCGTCGGCCAGAAGGGCAGGGAGGTCGTATCCGGCCCCGACCGCCCCGACCTCGGCGGCCAGGGGAACGGTGGTTTCGTAGTACACCTTGCCGGTTTCGTCCTTGAGATCGATCATCAGCCCATTGACTGCGGTCGCTTCCGCCAGGTCGAGGAACCCCTGCCAGAGTCCCGAGTGGGCAGCCGCTGGGCCGGTGATGTGAATTGCCCGGATGATCAAGGGATCGATGGAGAGCTCCACCGGACTGTCGCTGCCGTCCCATTCGGCTTCGGCCGTTGTCCAAGCTGGCCGGTTGGCGGTGATCCGTCCCGGCTCGACACGCCGAAACGTGAATCCCCCGTCCTCCCCCGTGACGGCCACCTCACCCGAGAAATCGACCAACGCCCCGGACAGAGGCTGTTCCCCCCCGATGGTCACCACACCGACCAGCACCCTCTCGGAGATCTCGGCGGTCAGGTCAGTCTCGGGTTTGGCGATGACGCTCAAGGTGGTGGAAACGAAACCGGGCGACGCCACCGACAGCTCGATCGGCTGGCGCCGCCATTCCAGCTGCACGACACCGGCGACGTTGGTGTAGAACTGATCCACACCGGTCGTCACGGCCACGCCGCTCACGGGCTGGCCGTCTTGGTCTGTGACCAGCACGCGAAAGGGAGTGCCGTCGAAGATAAGAAACGGCACGGCGACAACCACCCAACCGAGGCTGACGGCGAACAAGGTGACGAGAAGGCTGCGACGGCGGCGGCTGATCGGCGGAGTCTACGAGCCCCGTAAATCTCGGGAGCCGGATGCGCTACGGGACTCCGCGCGGGCGGCACCAAAACCCTTTGCGACCTGGCGTTTTCGGTGATACGGTGCCGCGTACCTCGATGGCAATGGAGGGGGCAACAGGTGACCGCCCGGCCGCGTCCGACAACCCTGGTGGCCGACACAGTGGGCATCTACCTCGATGAGGTATCCGCCCATGTGTTGCTGACTGCCGAGGACGAAGTCAGTCTGGCGCGGGCCATCGAGAGGGGCCGGAGGGCACAGTCGATGCTCGACACCAAGGCCGCACTCAGCTCGGACGAACAGGCCCGCCTCCGCCAAGTGGTCAGCGATGGCGACGAGGCGAAGATGGCCTTCATACGCTCCAACCTGCGACTGGTCATCTCGATCGCCAAGCGATACACGGGTCGTGGCCTTGACTTCCTCGACCTCATCCAGGAGGGCAACCTCGGCCTGATGAGAGCGGTGGAGAAATTCGATTGGCGGAAGGGGTTCAAGTTCTCAACCTACGCGACGTGGTGGATCAGACAGGCGATCACTCGGGGACTTGGCAACCAAGCCCGCACGATCCGGTTGCCAGTCCACATGGTCGACGTCGTCCGAACGGTGGAAGACACCCATCAAATGCTCGGCAACGAACTGCACCGGCCTCCCACAATCGAGGAGATCGCCGAAGCCAGCGGGCTGGAGGTGGAGCAGGTGCGCGCCGCCCTGTCCGCGCCCGACCACACCGTGTCCCTGGACAAACCGGTCGGTGAAGACGGGGACGCCCGTCTCCAAGACTTCGTGGAGGACTCCAGCGCCCCGGACCCGTTCGCCAGGGCAGCCGACACCCTGACCCGCGACGAACTGCGGAGGGCTCTCTCGATCCTGGACTCTTCGGAACGCCAGATCATCTGGCTCCGGTTTGGGTTGGACGGCGCGGGTGCTCGCACGCTCTCCGACGTTGGCAAGCTGTTCGGTCTAACCCGCGAACGAGTCAGACAGATCGAGAGTCGAGGCCTGGCCAAACTCCGCCATCCGTCGGCCTCGGTCGAGTTGGAAGCGCTGCTCTAAGCGCGCCGTCTCTGGGTAAGGCCGGCGAGACTCAAACCCGGGTCGTGGTCAGGTCAAGGGGTAGGCTGGGCTTGTGAACATCGGCCCCGAGCTGACCGGCATCGTCTTGACCATCGGCGCCCTTGGCGGGGTAGGCGGGCTGATTGGCGGGTTTTTCGCCGGTCGGCGCGCCACTGCAACCGGTTCGGTGTTGATGGGAATCATCGGCGGCATCTCCGTCGCCGCCATCGCCCGAGTGGTCGAACTCCCCCCCTACATCGATGCCGGCGCCGGCTACTCGCTCGCCTACGCCCTGGCCGGCGGCGCCCTCCTCGCCTTCGTAGTGGGCTCCTCCAACCGCTGACCGCGAACCCCAACGCTGCGAACCCAGGGTTCTGGGTAGTACCCAGTACTACCCAGGGCCCACAGATCAACTGTGGGTCGAGCGTCTCGGGTTAGGCCACTTCTATCGAACGCTTCGACAGGCCCAGGAAGAACCCGGTGATGACCGGTTCGGAAGGCTTCTCCGGGTCGGCCGCCGCCCCGAGGGTCACGAACAAGGGAGCAAAGTGTTCCACGGTGGGGTGCGCGTAGGGCATGCCAGGCGCACGATGCCGAAAACCGGCCAGCTCCTCGACGTCACCGCGCGCCAGCGCGTCGGCCGCCCAGTCATCAAAGTCGGCCGACCACCCGGGGGGGGGAGCATCTACGCGGAAATCGTGCAAGAAGGGGAGCCCGTGAGTCAGGAAGCCCGATCCGACGATGAGGACGCCTTCGTCGCGGAGAGGTCGGAGCCGTCGTCCCATCTCCAGCAGTCGACCCGGATCCAGAGATGGCATCGAGACCTGTAACACCGGAATATCCGC
>CAYUKI010000284.1:0-3133 GCA_964445235.1 uncultured Acidimicrobiia bacterium
GACCATCGATGCCAACGGACCGTTGTGCGCCTGCGGCCACCGAGGGTGCTGGGAGACGTATGTGTCGGGCCCAGTCCTCGACGACGAGGCGCGACGCCTCGGGTTGGGAGATTCGGGCGCCGACCTGTCGGCCGCCGGTTTCGCCGGTGACGGCCGCGCCATCGAGACGCTGCGAAGGGTGGGCAGGAGCCTTGGTGACGGGCTCTCCAACCTCATCGCCATCCTCGACCCCGACCTCGTCGTCATGGGAGGGGCGGCAGCCGGCGCGGGCGACCTGCTGCTTGATCCGGCCCGCGCTGCGATAGCATCGCGTCTGGAAGGCGCCGAGTGGCGCCAGCCCGTGCAGTTGGTCCCCGCTCTTTTTGGCCCGGAGGCGACGATGGTGGGGGCGGCGTTGCTGGCGCTCCAAGCGGAAGTTGGTTTGAAGGTGGCGAGTGGCTGAAGCGATCAGACCAGACGAAGTGATCGCCCCCGAGAAGGGCTTTTCCTTGCAGGCTCGCCAGACCGTCAAGGACGCCGCGCTCATGCTCCCCAACCTAGTCAGGTTGCTCGGGCGCATCCTGAAGGATCCCCGCGTCTCGCGGCGTTCGAAGCTAGTAGTCCTCGGCGCGGTTGGATACGCGTTGTCGCCCATCGACCTCATCCCAGATTTCATCCCGGTGGCCGGGCAGGTGGACGACATCCTTCTGGTGGTGTTCGCCGTGAACCACCTCATCCATTCGGCGGGTGAGAAGATCGTTCTCGAGCACTGGGACGGCCCTCAAGACCTCCTCGGCATGGTGCGGGGCCTGATGGATGTCGTCTCTGACCTGGTGCCATCCCGAATCCGGAAGCTGGTCACCAAGCTCACCGGTTCGTGACCGTTCCGATCTCGGTAACACTTCCCCAGTTCGGTTATCACGCATTTTTCCTGGAGGCGGCCGCCGACGCAGAGCGACTCGGGTTCGCTGGGGCCTTTGTGGTGGATCATCTGGCTGCGCCCTTCGACCCCACCCGTCCGGTACTAGAGGGAGCGGCGGCCTTGGGAGCGTTGGCGGCCTCGACGACGCGCTTGAAGGTGGGCACGTTGGTCATGCGGACATCGCTGCGCGGGCCGGCCGTCTCGGCGGCGATCGCCACCACCGCCGCCATGGTTGCCCCGGGGCGGCTGGTGGTCGGACTGGGGATGGGTGACCGGATCGCCGAGGCGGAATCGGCGCGGTTCGGGTTCGCACCCGCCGCCCTCGACGAAAGGATCGAGAGCCTCAGAGCCACGATTGCCCTGGTGCGCGCCCAGGCCCCCGGCGTCGTGGTGTGGGTGGGGGGGCGTAATCAACGGCTGCGACGGGTGGCCGCCGAATTGGCGGACGGCTGGAACTGCTGGGACGCACCCCTCGCCGAGTTCGTGCGGTCGGTGTCGGAGGTGCGCGGCTGGGCGAACCGTGATCTCAGAATCAGCTGGGGCGGAGTCGTGCGAGTCGGCGAGGAGCTTGATCGCCGGGTCGAGGAACTCCATGCCTTGGTGGACGCCGGCGCCGACGAGTTGGTCCTGTCGGTCGTGCCCAACCGCGACGCGGGCGCCTCCTGGCAGCGCTTTCTGGCGAGTTGGAACTGACTTTGGTCAAAACGATCGCGCGACGTCATGGCGGCCGGACAGCCAACTGTGCCAGATACCCAGGTGTGCGGTTACGTCAGATTCCGAAGGCGGAGGCCTTTCACGTGCTCGTAGTCCGCTCGATTCCGGGTGGCCAGGCCAAGCTTGTGCTCGATGGCAGTTGCTGCGATGAGCGCGTCGGGAAGACGAATGCCGCCGTCCCGTCGTATTCGCCCGGCTCGTTCCGCCACGGCACGGTCGACCGGCATCTCTCGGAAAGGAGCCAGGAGCGTGCTCACCAGGTTGGAGGCGGTAGTGCCTGCGAAGAGCTCAGCTCTGGTTATGACCGAGTAGTGCACGCGGTGGTGGGCAGGAGCAAGTTGCCGGGCGCCGCGTAAGTGATCGATGAAGACGTCGGTGTCGACGAGGATGTCAGCCACGGTCCCATTCGGCTCGGCTGGGCACCGTGGCATCGGGGGCTGCGCCGAACGTGGCCGCGAGTGCGAGTTCTGGATCGGGGCTCCCGTCCTCGAGGTAGACGTCGAGGGCACGTCTGATGATCGCCGCCATGGTCACGCCTTCCGCTTCGGCGAGGGCGTCGATTCGTTGGCGCTGTTCATCGGTGAGATACACTTGGGTTCGAGTCGCTGACATACAGCGCAGTATACAGCGTCACTGATCCAGATCAACGGTTCGCGCGATGGGCCGCCTCCTGGTAGCGCTTTCGGCGAGTGGGAACTGACTTTGGTCAAAAACGATCGCGCGACGTCATGCCATGGTTCAATGCCATTCGTGAGATCGCGCGCGCTTGATGGGACCTCCGCCTAGGGCGGTCCGGACCCAGGGGTCGGTCGGGTTTTGAGGAACCTCCGCCGATGGGGGGGACTATCCGGATCGATCCGATACCCCAACCCGTGAATGACTACGTGATGGTGGAACCAACACAACGTTGAAAGGTTCCCCGGATGGTGGTTCCCACCTTCCAAGCGGGTGATGACGTGGTGGGCCTCCAACCGATAGCGGCTCTGACAGCCATCGATCACACAACCCCCGTCTCGGGCCAGCACATGGCGACGGAGCCGGGGGGAGAGGTAGGAGAAGGCCTCTCCTACCGCCACCAGGTGGCCCCCGTCGGTGACGGTGTTGATCTCGATCTTCCCGGTGCAGAGCAGCAGGTCCAGGGTCTCGGGACCCACCCGGGGACCGGAGAGCACGGAAAGACCGGTCTCTCCCGGCTCACCACCATCGGAGAGGTTGGAGCCGTCGAGGGTCACGGTCAGGAGCGGTTGGGAACCTCCTCCGTTCTCCCCCCCCGGTCAGAGAGTCGGTGCAAATCGAGGTGAGGGCATCGGCATTCCGTTGCCCCAAGGTTCCCCTGGTGCCATCGGGGAGGGGTGGGAAGCTGTCCCCTCGGGTCAGAAGGGCCGAGGAGACGATTCCCCCCGCCTCCCCGGGGAGCTCACCCCAGAGGCGGTAGGCGGTCTAGTCCAAGTTGACCTGAATGGCCAGGTAGCGATCCGAACAGATCTGGTGTTCTGCTCTCCTTGACAACCTGGTGCG
>CAYUKI010000285.1:0-3068 GCA_964445235.1 uncultured Acidimicrobiia bacterium
CGGCGGTCGGACCGAGCGATGCCCTCTTCGACGCCGCCGACAAGGTGGGGGCGCCTCCCCTGCCGGTGGTGGTGTGGGTCGGTCCTGCTCCGGCCGTCGCAAGGGGGGGGGCAGTCAACCTGTTGCGTCTGGCCGATATCGCGGCGGCCGCCCCCGGAGCCCGGCTCGGCTACAGCCAGCCGTGGTTGGCGGCAGGTCCGGTGTTTGCGGATACCGCCGACTACGCCCAAAGGGAAGTCGTCGTGGAAGTCGGATCGCCGTACGTAGACATCGTTCAACCCGCCCTCCGACAGTTGCTCGCTGCTCTCGACGGTCGACTGACCGACTCGGGATTTCTTCTCGACACTATCGACGACGACGGAACTCCCGTCGAGGTGCGTTTTCGCCAGCCCGGGCTGTGGTCGCGGTTCCTTCGCCTCGGGGTGCGGCCCGAAGCGGCCTTCTTCTTTCTCGTTTCCGGTCTCACGGTGGCCGTCCTCGAGTTCTACGCTGTCGGTCCGGGGCTGGCGGCGGGGGTCGCCGCCCTATCACTGTTTCTGGCGGGTTACGGCATCGCCGTGCTGCCCGTTCGTTGGTGGGCAGTGCTCCTGACCTTGCTCGGGATGGGTTGGTTGGTGGTGAGCTACCAACGCGGGACCCGGACACTTCTCACGTCGATCGGCGTCGCCTCGATCGCCTTGGGCGGCGTCTTCTTCGTGAGGGGGGCCCCGCAACTCGTGATGCCGTGGTGGGGGGTGGCCGGAGCGGTTGTCGCTGTGCTCTTCTTCTTCTTGCTGGCGATGCCGGCGGTGACGCGGAGCCGCTTCTCGACGGGCACCATCGGGCGAGGCCACCTGATCGGGAAAACCGGCTCGGCGGAAGTCGATTTCGCCCCGGATGGGGTGGTGGAGGTCGACGGAGCCAGATGGGTGGCATCGGCTCACCGGGAGTCCGGTATACGCAGGGGTGATTCGGTTCGGGTGGTGGCGGTGGCGGGTTGGACGCTCGCCGTGGAGCCGGAGCGCGAAAAAAGCGGCTAGGGCTCGAAGAAATTCTCTCTGGCGGCTGGAACCAGCCCCTGGTAGGTTCTGCACGACCCCGCGGACTGGCTAATGAAGGGAGGACTCCGTTGCGTCCGATGGACGATTGGCAGTTGCGCGCGCTGTGTCGTGGCAACCACTCCCACCTCTTCTTTCCCCCCTCCACGTTCGAACGCAAGGAAGAACGCGAACGGCGAGAAGCTCGCGCCAAGGCGATCTGCAATGTCTGTCCGGTGAAGCAGCCATGCGTCGAATACGCCCTCACCATCCGAGAGCCTTTCGGCATATGGGGTGGCCTCACCGAGGTCGAACGGCGCGAGGTGAGCCTGACCGTCAGCGCCTGAGTCCACCCGGCCGGGGGCCCGGAGCCCCTTCGGCCTTCAGGATCTGACTCGGCGAAGGTCACCCTGGCGGACCGTCAATCCCTGCCGGTCCATCCATTCCAGCAGCGGCACGGCGTGTTTCCGCGATATGCCTAGCGCATCCTTGAATGCGCTGACCGTGAACGGGTGTGCGAGCTCGGCCAGCACGCTCGGTAGTTGGTCCATTTGCGCGCGAAGGTAGACGAGATCGTCGGCCACTCTGATCAAATCACCTCGTCTAGTGAGGGCGTGGACCAACTCACCGACGACTCCGAGTTCGGCCGGTCGGGGCGGCGCCCAACCGGCCGCCGCCAGCGAAGCGCGGGCCTTGGCCCAAACCGACTCCTGTGCATCGGTCAGCCCGCCGGCGAACTGGGAGGACCGCACCACTGCATGATCGATGATGAGATCCGAAGCTGTGGCCAACAGGGAGGCCACCTCCTCCTGGGAGACGTCGAACCGGCTGGCGAGGCTCGCCATCGGTATCCCGGCCCGCAGGGGGTTGGCGGCGTGGAACTCGGCGACTGCCGACCTGGCAGCGTCGACCACGGCAGTAGCGGCTTCTTTCGACCAGGCCGCATCACCCATACCGATGATCTGGCCCGGTTGCCCCCCCCCGGTTTGGATCGCCAGGCGGGTCTGCGAATCCCGTCCGCGCAGGTCGAGCAGGCGGGAGGCCGCCTCCCCAGGTGCCAACGCCGCCATTCCCCGGCGAAGCCGCCAGGTCGATCGGGATGGGGGAGGCGACGGGTCGAGTACCCGGCCTCCTCCCACCACCATGCGCCGGCCTACCTCGCGCAGGATGAAGCGATCTCCCACCTTTACGGTCAGCGGCTCGGGAAGGGTCAGCAGCGCCAGCTCGTGGTCGTCGACTCGAATGCTGACGGGCCAGGCACCGCTGCCGAGGTGCAGGTGGTACGCCCCCCGGTCGGTCAATTGGTCGGCATAGCGGGCGGTGTGATACTCGACCAGGAGCCGGTCGGTCGCTTCCCACTGTCCGGGGAGCCCCAGCATGTGGCCGCGCCTCACCTGGCGTCGTTCGACCCCGGCCAGGTTGACGGCCGTCCGCCGCTGGGGGAAAGCGGCTTCAACCTCCATCTCGTGGCTTTGCAGGGATCGGACCCTCGCTCCAATTGGGCCTGGCCACACCTGGACCTGCTGGTTGACGCGCAGTGGACCATCGAGAAGGGTGCCGGTCACCACGGTCCCAGCACCGCTCACCACAAAGCTTCGGTCGATCCACAACCGAGGTCGTTCGCCTGCCGGCTTCATGGCGGCCTGCGCCACCGTCATCAGGGAAGTCGTCAGGGAGCCGAGACCCTGCCCGGTCAGCGCCGAGACCGGGATGATCGCCGACCCCGCCAGCGTGGTTCCGGTCAATCGATCGGCCACCAGCAGCGCCGCTATCTCCGCAGTCTCGGTGTCGACCCGGTCCACCTTGGTGAGGGCAACGACGCCTTTGTCGACGCCGAGCAGATGAAGCACTGCCAGATGTTCTTCGGATTGCGGCATCCAGCCCTCGTCGGCGGCCACCACCAGCAAGGCCACGTCGATGGCTTCGATGCCGGCCAGCATGTTCTTCATGAATCGTTCGTGGCCAGGAACGTCGACGAAGGAAACCTCGATACCGCCGGGGAGGGTCGTCCAGGCGAATCCGATGTCGGCCATCGTCTCGCGCATGATCGCC
>CAYUKI010000286.1:0-3058 GCA_964445235.1 uncultured Acidimicrobiia bacterium
CGAGAACTTGTCGAGGAGTGTCACGGTCGCGATCGACTCGGGTCCGCGGGCCAAGATCAATCGGCGCACGACCATCAGGGTCAGACCCGTGTCGACTATGTCCTCTACCAGGATCACGTTGCGTTCGGACAAGTTGATTTCGGTGTCCATGGCGATCCTCACCCGGCCTCCTTCACCGAAACGGCTCAACGAAAGGAAGTCGATCTCGATGGGCTCGTCGATGAGTCGGCACAGATCGGCGAGGAAGGGCAGAGCCCCGGCCAGCACCCCCACCAGCACCGGGCTCCGGCCGCGAAAGTCGGAAGCGATCTGGGTACCCAATTCGGCTACTCGGGAGGCGAGATCCGCCGCCGAGATCAATGGGCGTGCCCCTTCAGCCATCACCAGCCAACCATTGCCAGTAGCGAAGCGGCCAGTCCCAGGCTGCCTCAAAACCGGGTAATTGTCTCGCCGCCGGCGGAGACAGCTCGACGCGGGAGGGCTTCGGGGCGGGAGGAGGGGTCCCGGTGAGCAACCCGGCGGATGCGAGGTGGACCAAGAACGCCACAGTGGAATCCTCCGCCGTCGGTGCGGGCCGCGGCAACGGCGACCCGCTCGCCACGGCCGGTACCAGCGCCAGCCGGTCGAACCCGTAGTCGAGAAGGGTGGCGGCATCTCGGAAGTGGTTCCCCTCTCCCGTCGAGCCCATCACCACCGCGTAGAGGCGCCGCCCTTGGCGCTCGGCAGCCGCCACCAACACCAGCCCAGCCTGATCGGTGAAGCCGGTCTTGACTCCGATGGCCCCTTCGAAGTTCGAAAGTAGACGGTTGGTGGTGGAGGCCACCCTTGCTACACCGTTGGCGTCGGCTGGGAAACGTGCCTCGGACGACCTCACCGCCGCGCTGAAGAAAGGATCCTCCATCACCACCAGGGTCATGGTGAGCAGGTCTCGGGCGCTGCTGTAGTGGCCCTCGGCGTCGAGGCCGTGGGGGTTGGCGAAGCTCGTGTTGGTCAGCCCGAGGCGAGCAGCCTCGGAATTCATCATCTCGACGAACCCCTCCACCGACCCTCCGACATGTTCGGCCAGCGCTATGGCGGCGTCATTGGCGGAACGAATCGCCATGGCGGTGGCGAGCTGACGGACGGTCCAGCGTTCCCCGGCCCAGAGTCCGATCTCGGACTCCCCTACCTCGGCGGCGGCTTCACTCACTGTCACGACGTCGTCCAGATCCGTTCGCAGCAGCACCACGAGGGCGGTCATGATCTTGGTGGTGGAAGCCATCGGCAGCCGCTCATCGACGTTGTGAGCCGCCAACTCCAGACCGAGTTGGGCGTCGTAGAGCACGTAGCTCTCGGCGGAGACGGCGGGCGGCGCCGGCAGCGGGAGGACGGGGGGGGGCAGGACAGCATCGCCGGCCCAGGCGCGCACGGGCAGGAGCGCCAACCCGACGAACGCCGCCAACAATCGCACCTCAGGACTCGAGGATCGATCGCAGCCGGGCGCCCAGCAGCGTCTTGTGGATCTCCGCCATGGCCTCGCCGCAAGCACCCATGGTTTCTTCGGCCCGGCGACGGGCGTCGCGGTGGGCGATGGCCAGCAGTGGGGCGGTCAGGGCCCTGAGGACCTCCGCCTCCCGGTCAGCGGCCAACCTCAACATCCGCAGGTGACGAGCCTCCAGACCATGGTTGAGGAGTCTCCGCGCCTCCAATGCGACGCGTAACGCCGACGGCGGGAACACGGGCCCCCCGATCGCGTCGTGGGATTCGATGAGCCCGTGCGACTCAAGCTCTTCGAGGGTGGCCGCATCCAAACCGCTCCTGCGGAGGAACTCCTGGCGGGAGAGCGGTTCGCCCTCGCTCTGGAGGACGTCACGCCCCGATTCTCCAGCGCCGGGTTCTTCTCCCCTCTCCCAAAGGGTGAGCTTCGACTTGATCACCTTCAGGGGCAGGAAGTGGTCCCGCTGCTGTTGAAGAACGAAGCGGATCCGCTTGATATCGGTTTCGTCGTACAGGCGATAACCGCTCGTGCTGCGATCCGGCGACACCAGGCCCTGGGACTCGAGAAAACGGACCTTCGAGACCGACACGTCCGGAAAGTCCTCCCGGAGATTGTTGATGAGTTCTCCGATGGTCAGTTGAGAAAGCTGCGAGAGCTGGGAGCCGTCACCCATCGCCATGAGCCACGGTCAAGTGAAACCTGCCGATCAAGACCTCGTCGCCAGGACGAAGAATCGCCCGGTCGACCCGCGCCTCGTTGACGTAAGTCCCGTTGGTCGAACCCGAGTCTTCGACGCTCAGACCGGCGCCGTCCCATACGAAACGGCAGTGATGGCGGGAGACCGTGATGTCGTCAAGGAAGATCTCCGAGTCCGGATGACGGCCAACGGTGGTGGTGCCAGGGGTGAGGACGTAGGTCTCCCCGGCAGTCGGTCCCCGACTCACCACCAGGGCATAACCGGTGATACCCGGAACATGAGAGGCCTCCTCGGCGGTGAGCGCCCCATGGGAATCGAGCGCCACGAAGGCGATGGTTGGATCGGATTCCACCACCAATCCACAAGCCGGACAGGTGGTCGCCCCGGCCGGGATCTCCTCTGCACACGACGGGCACAACATGGTCGCCATGGTCGCCGATGTTAGGGGGACCAGACCGGCTCAGGTCTCGGTCAGGGACCGATAGGTGAGGGCGTCGAGAAGGGCGGTGAGCTCGGCCATGTCGGCCAGTTCCAACTCGGCAAACCAACCCCCGCCGTAGGGGTCGCTGTTGATCAACTCCGGCCGGTCACGCAGCATCTCGTTGATGGCAACCACGGTCCCGGCCAGCGGCGCATAGACCTCGGCGACCGATTTGGTGGATTCGACCTCGGCGATCGACTCCCCGGCCGCCACCTTTCTCCCCACCTCGGGCAACGCCGCGTACACGACATCGCCCAAGGCGTCCTGGGCATAGTCGGTGATACCCAGTCGAACCACCGAGCCCCCACGATCCTCGACCCACTCGTGCTGGTCGGTGTATCGGAGTTGATCGGGGATCTGCATGGCGGCGAGTATACGAGCGGGCGGAGGTCGATCACTGGGC
>CAYUKI010000287.1:0-3057 GCA_964445235.1 uncultured Acidimicrobiia bacterium
AGGCCCACGCGGCTCGCCCATCTCGTCCCAACGCCGATAGACCGCTGCGGACGCCAACTCGGGGGGGGGAACGGCAATCGCCACCACGTAGTCGTCTGTCATCTTCATCGGCTCGATGAGCTCCCCCCGCCCCCCCAGCCACGCCATGCCCCCGTTTAGGAAGAAGGAAACGTCGGAGCCAACTTGGGCGGCCACCTTTTGCACGGCATCATCACGCACCCGGAGAAGCCGGCCGACGCCACGAAGGGCCGCGGCGGCGTCGGCGCTACCCCCCCCTAGGCCGGCAGCCACGGCGATCTTCTTCTCAAGGCGGAACGCGAGAAGCGGCCTGCTGAGCCCCGCCGCCCGGCGGAGCGCCGAGACGGCCTTCCACACCAGGTTGTCTCCCCCGTCGGGCAGGTCGGCCCCCACGATGGAGAGGTGGTCCTCGTGGGCTTCTTCGATCGTAAGCAGGTCACACCACTCGATGGCCTGAACGAGGGAGCGGATCGGGTGGAATCCGAACGAGTCCACCGGCTTGACCAGCAGGCTCAGGTTGAGCTTGGCGGGCGCCTCCCAGGTCTCAGCCATCGACCACCTCGGCGAGATGGACGAAATCGAGCGGCGCCAGCTCCTCCGGGCGCCGGGTAGGGTCGATGCCGGCGGTTCGCAGCTGGCTGTCCGACACCGTCCCGGCCAGCGACCGCCGCAGCATCTTGCGGCGCTGCCCGAAAGCCCGCGCCGCCAGCCCAATGGCGCGATCCACGGGTCCGACAACCTCCCGGCGCCGTAAAGAGACGACAGCCGATCCCACTTTGGGGGGGGGAACGAAGACCTGCGGTGGGACCGTGAACTCGACCTTGACGTCGGCCTTCAATGCAGCCGTGACGCTGGGGAGCCCGTATTGGGAGCTACCCGGCGCCGCCGCCAGCCGGTCGGCCACCTCTTTCTGGACCATGACGACGAAGCGCCCGATCTGATCGGTCTCACGGAGCAGGTCGAGGAGGAGCGGCGTTCCGATGTTGTAGGGCAGATTCGACACCATCTGCCAGCGGCCGCCAACCAGCAAGGCGTCCCAGTCGGCCTCCATCGCATCAGAGAACAGCAGGCGGACCGTGGTCGCACCTTGGAGCACTTCCGTCAAGAGTGGCTCGAGACGCCGGTCGACTTCTATCGCCAGCACCGACGCACCGCTCGAAGCGAGCGCGGCCGTGAGAGTCCCGGTGCCGGGCCCGACCTCCAACACTTGGTCCCCTGGTCCCACGGCGGCGAGCCTCACTATGCGTTTCACGAGGTTGGGATCGACCAGGTAATGCTGGCCGAGCCGCTGGTCGGGAACGAGCCCGTACCGCTCGAGGAGCGCTACCACCTCTCTTCTTCCCTGCGGTCTCATGCCCGGAACAACCGGCGGGCGTTGGCCGACGTTTGCTCGGCGACGTCCGCGACCGGCATCCCCCACGCCTCCCCCAAGGCCCTCCCGACCAGGGAAACGAATGCCGGCTCGTTGCGCTCGTGGCGGTGAGGCGGCGGCGCCAGATATGGAGTGTCGGTTTCCACCACGGCGCGCTCGGGGGGTACCAAAGCCGCACCGAGGCGAATGCTCTCGCCGGTCTCAAAGGCCACCGGCCCGGCAAAGGAGAAGGTCACCCCCAGGTCGAGGAACCTCTTGGTCCACCGAGTCCCTCCCGTCCAGCAGTGCAGAATCGTGAGGGGGCCCACCTCGCCGCTTTCCACCAGCCGATACACCTCGGCGAAGGCATCCCGGCAATGGACTACGAGGGGCTTTCGGTGGGCGGTCGCCAGCTCGATGTGATCGGAGAAGGAGGCGATCTGGTCGGCCTTGGGAGCAAGGTTGCGATAGAAATCGAGCCCGGTTTCCCCAACTGCCGCCACCTGCCCGACCAACAAGCTGATCTCGTCCCGTTCCGCCGGCCAACGTTCGGCATCGTGGGGATGGAGGCCCGCCGTCGCCACGACCCGTTGCGGGTCGCCCTCGGCCAGCACTTGGGCTGCCCGCGAGGACTCGAGATCGATCCCCGGGACCACCACCCAATCGACATCGGGGGCACGCCCGAGAAGCTCGGACGGTGGGCGCCCGTCGAGCTGGAGGTGGCAATGGGTGTCGACCCAACCGATCGGCTGAGGGTACCTCCGGCTGGCCAGACTGGCGCACCCGATCCCTTTTTTGCACATTGTGCAGAAAACACGAAATCGACCCGTTCCTGCACATTGTGCAGAAACAGGACACGCGTGGAACGGTGTCGGTATGCTCGGAACGGCGAGCCCCGGACAGACCACCAGGAAGGGGGCACTGATGGATTCAGGGATGGCTCGAAAGATCGACGATCTCGGCCGCATCGTCATACCGGCAGAAACGCGCCGCCTCTTCAACATACGCGAGGGCGATCATCTGGCGATCTCGATTGATGGCGCCACCATAATCCTGCGCAAGATCGAGGATTCATGTGTGTTCTGTGGAGACGTGGACGAGTTGTCCGTCTTCAAGGGCAAGCCGGTCTGCGGCTCGTGCCGATCGGAGCTGGGCTGAGCTCAGGACCGGTCGCCGGCTAAGACCGCCCCATAGAGTTCGCGCCTGGACAGGCCCAGCTCGGCCGCCACCGCCCGCACTGCCGACGCCCGCGTGGAACCCGCAGCTACGCGGTCCCCGACCAGACGCAGCCCAGCCTCGAGGTCCCTCGATGGCGGGCCCGCGCCTCTGATCACGATCGTGAACTCGCCCTTCGGCGCCTCGAATCGAGAGGTCGCCTCGGCCACCGGACCCCACCAGACTTCTTCGTAACGCTTGGTCAGCTCGCGACACACCGCCACCGGTCGGTCCCCGCCACACACCTCTTCCAGATCAAGCAGGTCATGGCGGAACCGATGGGGGGCGGTGAATACGACGATGGTGCGGGTCTCGGTGGCGATCTCCTCCAGCCGGCGCCGGCGTTCCCCGCCCCGTCGGGGCAGGAATCCCTCGAACACAAACCTCTCGCTCGGGAAACCGCTCAACACCAGGGCCGCCAGCACCGCGCTCGGTCCGGGAACCACTGTCACCTCGGCGTCTACCGAGCGAGC
>CAYUKI010000288.1:0-3055 GCA_964445235.1 uncultured Acidimicrobiia bacterium
TATGCGGGTGAGGAGCTGGCCGCGGTCACCCCGGAGATGGCGCTTCGGCATCCCACTTGGAAGATGGGACCGAAGATCACCATCGACTCGGCGACATTGTTCAACAAGGGCCTCGAGATCATCGAGGCACATCATTTGTTCGGCGTTGGCTACGACCGGATCGAGGTGATCGTCCACCCCGAGAGCATCGTTCACTCCCTAGTCGAATTCGTGGACGGTTCCATCAAGGCCCAGGTGGGGGCACCCGACATGCGCCTCCCGATCCAATACGCCCTCACCTTTCCGGACCGGCTTCCTGCCCTCCGGCCCGCTTTCGACTTGACCACCATGCCGCTGACGTTTGAGCAACCCGACCGCGCCCTCTTCCCGGCAATCGATTTGGCATATCGAGCAGGTCGGGAGGAAGGTTCTTCCCCGGCCGTCCTGAACGCAGCCGACGAGGTGGCGGTTGCCGCCTTTCTGGAGGGCAGGCTCGGGTTCACCGGCATTGCCACGGTCGTGGAAAAGACTCTCGACCTGGTGGACTGGAGAATCCTGGGTAGTGTCGGGGAAGCCCTGGCAGTCGACCGGGAGGCCCGCGCAGCGGCAGCCGCGGTGATCGGTGGAAGCTGTTGATAAGGCGCGACGCGTTCTAGGGTGAATGCGATGTTGTATGGGTTGGGGACCGTCTTCGCGGTGATCGTCTTCGTGCTGGCCCACGAAGCCGGGCATTTCCTAGCTGCCAAGGCGGTGGGGATGAGAGCCAGCGAGTTCTTCTTCGGTTTCGGCCCCCGGCTCTGGTCGTTCCGCCGTGGTGAGACCGAATACGGCTTCAAACTCCTCCCACTGGGTGGTTACGTCCGCATCGTTGGCATGAACCCTCTCGAGGAGGTCCTCCCCCAAGATCTCGGCCGCACCTATCGAGAGAAGAAATTCTGGGAAAAGTCGGTGGTCGTGCTGGCCGGTGTCGGCATGAACTTCCTCATCGCGTACTTGATGTTTTTCGGGATCATGCTGGCCTTTGGTATCTCTGAACCCACCAACACTATTTCGCTCGTGGCCGAGGAGACCGATGACGGGTTCCCGACACCGGCCGCCACGGCCGGTTTGGTAGAGGGTGACCGGATCGTGGCCATCGATGGTTCAACCACTGCCACTTGGGAGGACATCAGCCGAGGTCTGGCTGGTCACCCCGATCAGCCGGTGGTGCTGACGGTCGAGCGGGCCGGCGAACGCCGAGAGATCATGATCACCCTGGCCAGCCGCACTTTGGTCGAGACCGGCGAGGTGGTCGGTTTCTTGGGAGTGAGCCCCGAGTTCGTCGACGTTCCGGTCGGCGTCTGGCCGGCGGCGGGCTTGGCCGGCCGGCTGGTGGCCGACGGGGTCGGTCGCACCTTCGGGTTCCTCGGCGAGCTCATCCGCCCCGCGTCGCTGGCGAAGCTGTTCCAAGGGCTATTCGGAGGGGAGGTTCCCGACGACCTGAGACCGGTGAGCCCTATCGGCTTGGTGCGGATCGGCGCGCAGGCAGAGCGGGTCGGTGTCGATTTCCTGTTGACGCTTCTAGCCTCGACGAACATCATCCTCGGTACTTTGAACGTTTTGCCGTTATACCCACTCGACGGTGGACACTTCGCCTTGGCCCTCTACGAGAAGGTGACCAAACGGCAGGCCGACGTCCGCAGGCTGATCCCGGTGGCGGCCGCCGTCATCGCCTTTGTGTCGTTCCTCGGACTCGTCGCCATCGTTCTCGACCTCGTCGACCCGATAAACCTATGAGCCCGATCGGACCATGAATACGGGGAGGCGCTCCACCCGCCAGATCCGGGTCGGGAAGGTGGCCATCGGCGGCGGTGCCCCGGTCTCGGTGCAGTCGATGTGCACGACTAAAACCGCCGACGTGGATGCCACTCTCGCCCAGGTTTACGCCTTGGCCGGCGCCGGCGCCGACCTCGTTCGCATCACCTGCAACGACTCGGAAGCGGCCCAGGGTCTAGCCGAGATAGTGCCCCGCTCCCCAGTGCCGATCATCGCGGACATTCATTTCCAATACCGGTTGGCGCTGGCGGCACTCGAGGCCGGCGTCGAGGGTTTGCGCCTCAATCCCGGCAACATACGCAACGAAGACCACATCAAGACGGTGGCCAGGGAGGCCAAGGCCAGGGGAGTGCCGATCCGAGTGGGAGTCAACGCCGGTTCTCTCGACAAGGACTTGTTCGACAAGTTCGGCGGGCCGGTCGCCGAAGCGTTGGTCGAATCGGCTCTCCAGGAAATCCGCTATCTGGAGGACGTCGATTTCACCGACATCAAGATCTCGGTCAAGCACTCCAATGTTCCAGTCATGGTGGCCGCCTATCGTTTGCTGTCGGAAAAGGTGGACTATCCGCTCCACCTCGGGGTGACCGAAGCTGGCCCCCCACCCGGTGGCCTGATCAAGTCGGTAGCGGGGATCGCGACGCTACTTTTGGAGGGCATCGGGGACACGATTCGTTTTTCTCTCACTGCCGACCCGGTGGAGGAGGCGAAGGCCGGCCGCCACCTCCTCGAATATCTGGGCCTCCGAGAGAGAAAAGGGTTGGACCTCATTGCCTGCCCTTCGTGCGGTCGGGCCGAGGTTGACGTCATCCGTGTGGCGACCGAAGCGCAACGTCTACTGGAAGCCGAGAATCTCCCCATCCAGGTGGCCGTGATGGGTTGCGTTGTCAACGGGCCCGGGGAGGCTCGGGAGGCGGACCTCGGCATCGCCGCCGGCCGCGGCAAGGGCCACCTGTTCATCAAAGGTCAGGTGGTGCGAGTGGTCCCGGAGGCGGAAATGGTCGGGGCCCTGCTCGAGGAAGCGCGGCGCCTCGTCAAAGAGGGCGTTGAGGCGCGGCTGGCCGCCGCCGACACCGACGCCGCCCGCCAGGCGGAAGAAACCCGCCGCCAGTTGGTGGAGATCCAAGGCGATGCCAACGACGCTGCCGGCCGTCGACGCCGGGTCGCCGAGACTGCCGGTCGGCCATCGGCGCTTGACGTGGCTCCGGCAACCGATCCAAATCGCAGCTAGCTCAGAGGCCGGGCCGTTAAGGTTGCCGCCCGT
>CAYUKI010000289.1:0-3036 GCA_964445235.1 uncultured Acidimicrobiia bacterium
CGTCACCTGTGCGCTGATCGAGGTCGGATGGACCCTGCATCAAACGAGGAAGCTGGTCTGGCCGGCGAGCGCGATGCTCACGGGCAGCGGTATTGCGCTCATTCTCCGGGTGGTGGGCACCAAGAGCGACGACTACTGGTCGTGGCGCGGTTGGTACCTGTTCGCTCTCGTGGGTGCGCTTGCCCTGTTCACCAAGTATGTCGTTCGCTACCAGGGCACCCACGTGTTCAACCCGTCGAACGTGGCGCTGGTGGCGGTGTTTCTGTTGCTGGGCAGCAGTCGGGTGGAACCGTTGGACTTCTGGTGGGCGCCGATCGACGGCTGGATGGTGGCTGCCTACGCCATCATCCTCGCCGGCGGCGTGCTCATCACCTCCCGCCTCCGACTCCTGCCGACGGCGGTAACGTTCTGGGTGACGCTGGCGGCCGGGCTCGGCCTGCTCGCTGCATCCGGTCACTGCATCACTGCGAGGTGGGCTCTGCAGCCGGTGTGTGGATCGGATTTCTGGTGGGTGGTGGTCACCTCTCCAGAGATCTTGATCTTCCTCTTCTTCATGATCACCGACCCCAAGACAATCCCCGCAGGGCGGGTGGCCCGTGTGGTGTTTGCCGCGGGCGTCGGCCTGCTGTGCACCCTGCTCATCGCCCCCCAGACCACCGAATTCGGGGCCAAGGTAGCGTTACTGGCCGGGCTAGTCCTGATGACCCCGTCGCGCAGTCTGTTCGACCGCTCCTTCCCAGAAGGGAACCGGCGCCCCCGTTTCGCCGAGTTCGTTACCACGCTCACCACGAACGACGTGGTTGACATCGGCCGACCCCAAATCTTCACCAGGGGAGCGGTCGGAGGTGTAGTGCTGGCGACGGTGGCGGCCCTCATTGTTGTTGTCGGCAAACCGGCGCGGGAGCCGGTGGAGGCCATCCCTGCCCCACAACCGGTCGCCGTCGATGTGGCGGTCGACCCAGCGACACTTCCCTTGGTCACGATTGATGCGGATGTCGCTGCCCTCAACAGCGACATCGAAGCAGAGGCCGCGGCCGCCCTGGCGATGATGCTCGCCGAGAACCTCGAGATCGAAGCCGAAGCCATGCGCCGCGGCGAGGCGCGACTGCTCCTAGCCGCCGATTTCGGGGCGCGACTCGCCGAGATGCGGCGCCGCGTCGAGCGTTCGGTGGCGACGGGAGAGTGGGTCGTTGCCGACTACCGGGTTGATGCGCTGCACCTGCGCATCGTCGAGACCGTGGGAGGCCAGGGAGCGGATCTTGGCTTCGATGCGACCGGCGTGATCGACGAGGTGACCTACGACGCCGACGGTGTCGAGTTGCGCATGGACTCCGCTCCGTTCGCCTCGACGTTCGTGTTGCGGCAGACCAGCGGCGACCGCTGGCTCATTATCGACGAGGTCGAGGGACTGGCGATACTCAGTCTCGGGTTTGGGGATGGCCCTGTCCTCACCGTCCCTGACGAGTATCCGTCGATCATGGCTGCCATCGAAGCCGCCCCGGATGGTGCCGTGGTCAAGGTCAAACCGGGTCGCTACACGGAGACCGTCACGATCAACCGGCCCCTCGAGCTGAGGGGGCCGGGGGACGGCGCCGCGCAGCTGGTGGGGGACGGGCAGGGTCCGGTCATCGAGATCGTCGGCACGATCAACGTGACAGTCGAAGGCCTCGCGGTCTCCAACGGCCGAGTGGGCATCTTCGTTCGGGAAAGCCAAGGCGTGGTGATTGCCAACAACATCGTGGAGAACAACGAACTTCGGGGTATCCATGTCATGAACGCTTCGGCAGAGATTGGCGGGAATGTGATCCGGGGAACGCAGGCCCCGTTCGGGATCGGTATCCACATTGCCAACGCTTCGGCGTGGCCCAGGTCAGTGGTCGAGGACAACCTCGTCGAGGCCAACGGCCACATGGGCATCTCCACCAACTTTGCCAGCACCGTGATCCGCCGAAACGCGGTCCGCGCCAACGGTGGCCGAGGGATCTCCATCACCGAGATGTCGGTGGCGAGTGTCTTAGATAATGAGATCGTCGACAACGAGGGACCCGGGATACTGGTGATCGACATGTCGACCGCCCTAATTGAACGCAACACGATCGACGCTTCATCGGTCCTGGGTCAGGAAGCTCCGATCCCGGTACAGGTCGAGTTCTACGCCGCGGCCGATCTCATCGAGAACGTCATCTGGTCGCACGCGTCGTGCGCGATATCGATCGGGATAGGCAGCGAGATCACCGGCGAGGGGAACCGCTGGGCCGGCGACCTGAGTGGCTGCGGAACTCTTCCAATAGGCCTCTTCGCCATAGGGCGGTGAAGCGGCAGCCGTCTGGCTTCATGCGGCAAATTGTTGGGCCCCACTGAGCAAGCTGTCCATCCGGTAGCTGCCTTCTGTCGGATTCCGGCTCCCCTACGCCTGGTCGATTGCGAAGCGAGGTCCCTCTCGAACGAGATGAGACGCCAATACGAATGAGCCGGCGTTCCACGTCTGGGCTGGGGCACCTCCCGGGTCACCGGTCTCACCGTGCAACCATTCATGGAAGCTCCAATCGCCAACGCGATTTGCAGCGGCGAGCCGCTCCAGCAGCTCAGATGCCTTCTGGCGCCGGCCTGTCGCGGCCAGAGCTGCAATGTGAAATCCTCCGATATAGGGCCAGACTGCGGCGTTGTGATAATGGTGAGGTGGGTTGCGCCAGCGAGCAGGTATCGCTGCTTCAGCAGCCCTGTTCCACATAGCCCAGGGGTCGTCGTCGGCGGTTACCGGCTCGGGCCAGCTCTTTGACGGAAAAGGTGCCGCCACTCCGACGGCATCGAGGAAGTCGAGGATGCGCTCCGCTCTTCTGTTGCTGGCCAGGCCGCTGAGAATGGCGAGGAGGTTGGCGAGGACGTCACAGCGGTCCACTAAGGCCGCTTGCATGACGTGCGACAAGTAGTGGTGGCGACCGCCCACCGCGGCCGCTGCTAAAGCGGCCGGGAGCGCGTCGTGGCCGAAGGTAGGATCTTTGCCCGGCGGGTAGGCAACGTGGGCGAGAAGGTCCT
>CAYUKI010000290.1:0-3019 GCA_964445235.1 uncultured Acidimicrobiia bacterium
CGGTGGGGGCCTTAGCGACCAAACGTGCCGAGACCCTGGTCCGGGCCGCCGACCTGGCCTGCGCGATGAGCGTGGAAGCCCTGTTGGGCAGCGCCCGTCCATTCCGCCCCGAGATCCACGCTCTCCGACCCCACCATGGACAAGGCGTCTCGGCTGCTGCCATCGCCGCTGCGTTGGCCGGTTCGGAGATCGGGGCCAGCCACGCCGATGACTTCCGGCATGCAGTGCAGGATGCCTATTCCCTGCGGTGCGCACCGCAGGTTCACGGGGCGGTCCATGACACCATCCGGTACGCCCGGTCGGTTTTCGAAATCGAACTCGCCTCCGTTGTAGACAATCCCATCGTGCTCCCGGCGACCGGTGAGGTCATCTCCGGTGGGAACTTCCATGGCCAGCCCCTGGCATTCGCACTCGACTTCTTGAGCATTGCCATCACCGAGCTAGGGAGCATCTCGGAACGAAGGACCGATCGGATTCTCGACCCCGAGCGCTCGGCAGGGCTCCCCGCCTTCCTGTCGCCGAGGCCTGGAGTGCAGAGTGGCTTCATGTTGGCCCAATACACCGCCGCCGCCTTGGTGGCGGAGAACCGGGTGCTCGCCCATCCGGCCTCCATCGACTCGATACCGACGTCGGGCAGCCAGGAGGATCACGTCTCCATGGGTTGGGGGGCTGGGCGCAAGCTGGAGTCGATCCTCACTAACACCACCCTGGTGCTCGCCATCGAGTTCCTATGTGCCGCGGCCGGGGTCGAATATCGGGCCCCACTCCGCCCTGGTCCGGGGGCTTCGGCCGGGTTGGGCGTCATCCGCCGCTCGGTGCCTCCCTTGGATGCCGATCGACCCCTCGGCACCGACATCGAAGCCGTGGCCGAAATGATCACCGAGGGCTTGCTCAAGGCCCTTTGAGGGACCTGGCATCTGTGCGAGAATGGTTCTTCGCCGGGGAGGAGTGCGGCCAAGCGAGTGGTGGACCGGGGTCGCCTGCGGCGGCCTTGGCAACCAGTTCGAAGCGCGTCGCCCCGGGAACCAAAAAAGGAAAGGTTTCTTTGTTGGACCGTCCTGATATTCCCCTTAACGGAAGGGCCCCGGCTGAGGTAGGGTTGAGTTGATGAGCGAAGCCCTTCGTTATCGGGGAAAGCTTCAGCTGTCGGGAAACCAGCGATCCCAGCTCGTCGTCGACCTGCGGATTCAAGATGGGGCCTTGATTCTCCTCTCGGCCGACGAATCGCTGGGGGCGTGGCCTGTGGAAGACGTGACAGTCTCTCGAATCAGCGGTGACCTCTTCACCATCAAGTTGGGGATCGAAGAGGCGGTGTTCGTCGCCGACGATGCCCTGGCTTTCTCCTATGAGGGCCTACCTGCCATCGAGCGGGAAGCTGAACTACTCAAGGACAAGCGCCGCCTACGCAAGAAGCGGGACAAGTCGGTGCGCCGGCTGCTCACCGAGCGGAACGGAAGACGGCCGCAGCCGCCAACTACCGAGCCTCAGGCGCGGGACGAAGCGACGGTGCCAGTGGTCACCACTCCGACCCAACCCGATCCCTACGACGATTGGCTTCCGCCCGTCCCCCCGACAAGGATTACCGCCGATGCAGCGGCTGTAACAGGGCGGCGGGAACCTGCGCCTCGTCCGGTGGAGGTGGCGCCCAAACCGGTTCGCGCCAAAACAACCCAGTCGGTGGAGGTGGCGGCGCCCACAGCGAACCCGGATCGCGTCAAAATACCCGTAGAAGTTGTCGCCCTTGCTCCGGCCCAACCCGTCCGCAACCGCGCCAAACCATCCGCGCCGGTCGAGGTTCCGGCCAAGGTGGTTAGTCGGACCGCGGCGGGGAATGCAACCGTCAAGCCGGAAGTGGTACCGGTGGCCGAGGAGAAGGAAGTTGCGCGGACCGCCCGGGCAGCGGAAGGCAGGAAAACCCTGCCCGCCGCCGGCAAGAAGAACCCGAAACCCGTGGCACTCCTTCCTACCGTCGCTGAGGTCGAGACCTTCGCTCGGGAGCGTCCTGCGTCCAAGAAGACCGTCGTCACATTCGCCCCGGCCCCCCCCCCGGTCGCCGGTGGCGAGCCGGCGGGCCCGACCGCAGCCAAGACCTCGGGCATTCGGTTGGCCGAGGCGGCGGCGCCCGCTCAACCGGTGCGCAGTCCGGCTCAACGGAATTGGAAACACATCGATGGCTCGGAGCCGGCATCGACATTGGCCGGAACACCGGCGGTGCAAGAGCCGACGGCGGACCCAGCGGCACCGGAGCGACTACGAAAGCGAGCGGGTCAGGGTGGGTTCTCCCGCCAGATGGAGACCGTCCAGCCCTCCTCGGAGCCTGCTACTCCAACCGAGGAACCACTCAAGAAGGCGTGGAAGCGGGCGCTGGCGGGGGGCCCGGTGGTGGCCGGTGGGTTGCGTGAACCCGAACCGGTGGAACGTATCTCGGTCGCACCGTCGGTCGATCCCTTCGAACCGCCCGTGAGCAACGTCGCCGCCTATGGGATCCGATCTCGTCCGACCGGTCTCTCCGCCCGATTGAAGCGCACCAAGCAGGCCGCCGAACCGCACGAACACGTCTGGGTCCAGCAGACGCTGGCAGCCGGGTTGGTCCGCCGGGTCTGCGACGACTGCGGGCAGGTCTCCCTCGACTTGACCGAAGAAGAAGAAGCGGCCCGCCTCAAGGCCTGAGCTCAGCCTCACGGTGCGGACTGCGCCAGCGGTCATCTCCTTGTGGTGCTTTCGAACGTGGGCCAGGAGTTGGCGGATCACCCAACACCGCTACCAAGCCGCCCCCCTGGAACATCCGGGCGATCGACGCTTTCAGTCCGGCGTGGGCGTCGGAGATCAGCAGCGCTCAGGGCACCGGTCGGAGTGCTTATCGCCGATTTGAGCGGGGACATCTCCCAACTGCACGAACTGCCAACTCAGGGCAACGATATCTTTGACTCATCTGCTCCCGTAGCACCGCTCAGCCCCGTTTCTTGTCAGTGGTGGGTTGTATGTTCGGACCATGCCATCCAGCCGCACCGTCCTCCCC
>CAYUKI010000291.1:0-274 GCA_964445235.1 uncultured Acidimicrobiia bacterium
AAATATGAACCGGCCGACGAAGGGCATTAGCACCCGTGCCGCAGGGCTCGAGGGCCGGAACGGGAGGACTCCGAAGGGCTGTCCTGACAGCCACACACGGTGGGTCCTGGACAGTTCGAGAGCGATCTCTGCTCCCGAATTGCCGAACCCAACCACGAGGGCTTCCCCGTCCTGGAGTTGACCAGGGTTGCGGTATTCGGCCCCGTGGAGCTGGACTATCCCGGGGTCGAGCTCGGAGGCGAACCCGGGCACCCGGGGTTGCTGCCAGGAGGAC
>CAYUKI010000291.1:284-1182 GCA_964445235.1 uncultured Acidimicrobiia bacterium
GGCCACCACCACGTTGTCGGCTTCGAGATGGCGGTCACCGGACGTGGCCGCGAACCGCTGCCCGTTCCGGGCCAGGCTGTCAACCCTGACCCCGGTCCGCACCGGCAGGTCGAACTCCTTGGCATACCGTTCGAGATAGCCGGCGAACTCGTCCTTGGTGGGAAAGCCCCAGCGGGGCCCGGGGTAGGGCATGCCCGGCAGGCCGTCGAATCGGGCGGGGGTGAAGAGTTTCAACGAATCCCACCTGTTCCGCCAGGCGTCGCCCACCCGTTGGTTGGCGTCGACGATCAGGAAAGGCCGGCCACGCTGGGCGAGGTGGTAACCGACCGCCAGGCCGGCCTGACCGCCCCCGATGACGAGGGTCTCTACGTGTTCTCGTTGCTCGCTCATATGATCTTCTCCTTGGCTGCAATAGGGCTCGACTCGACTACCGCCATCGGGTAGGACCTCTGGCGGCGAAGGAAGCTGTGGGTCTGGCCGGCGGCGGAGATGGCGCAGCCGGGTATGAACCCGAGTTGTGTGGTCACTACGGCGTAGGCGATCCAGGGGAGCTGGACCGACCCGCCCAAAAGCCATCCCCACCGCCGGCCCCTTCCCGCCGACCACAGGGCTAGAACCTGGAGCCCGGTAAGTAGCCACGGCCAGTAGTTGGGAGCGCCGAGCGGGGTCTCGTCTCTCCACGTCGTCGCCACCACCAGGCCCGAAAAAACCAGGGCGGCGCTTACGGCGCTGACCAGACGGATCCTGGCTGCGAAGCTCGGCGGGTATCCCCTTTCCATGCCGTTCACCGTACGAGCAAACCCCTTGGAGGGGAATCGGGAGTTCTCCTGAGCCCGGCTCGGTTCCCGCTCGGGGAGACGGGCAAGCACTCGCGGTTCAACCTCGAGAGCGGCGCCGG
>CAYUKI010000291.1:1192-3018 GCA_964445235.1 uncultured Acidimicrobiia bacterium
GCCGGGGTTCCCGGGAGGTCAGTCCACGACACCAGGCCATACTCCATAGCGAACAGGATGGCGGCGGCCCTGCTGGATACGCCCATCTTCCGGTAAGCGTTCTGGATGTGGCTATCGGCGGTTTTCGCCGAGATGTGGAGGGCGTGTGCCATCTGCTTGGTTTGCAGGCCGCGGGCCAAAAGACTGACGATCTCGGTTTCCCGCTCAGTTAGCCCGGCCGGACGCTCCACTTGGGGGGCGGGTTGGCCGGCTGCCTCCACCACCGCCCGGACCATGTCGGGGTCCAGCCGACCGGCGCCTGCCTCTCGGACCAGCTGCTCGGCAGCCTGCTCTGCCGACAGAGGGGCTCGATGGGGCCTAGGTTCGGTCATGGCGTGAAAGGCGTCAGCAGCGGCGAGGAGCCGAGCGGGTGGGGACAGAGAGGCCGCCGAGACTCCGCGGTGGTAGCCGGACCCGTCGAGCCGTTCGTGGTGGTTGCATGCGATCTCGGTCAAGGAGGCGAGGAACGGGGAACGGGAGAGGACCCGCTCGGTGTGGTAGGGGTGGAGCCTGACGCCTTCCCACTCGCTGGCCGAGAGCGACCCCGGTTTCATCCAGACGCGTGGAGACACCGCAACTCGCCCCAGGTCGTGCAAGTGCGCCGCCCGCCTCACCCGCTCGACATCGGCGGGGTCGAACCGGGACTGCTTGGCCGCGGAGACCGCCAGCTTCGCCACCCCGGCCGAGTGCCCGGAATGAAACGGTGACAACAGGTCGGCGAAGTCGCCCATGGCGGCCAGGGCCCGGTCGATCTCTTCTCCGTCAAGGGTCAACCACGGTTTGGGCTCCGCGGCCAGGGTTGCTTCCCAGGCGGACTGGGGGGCGTCGGCGGCGGCCAGCACCTCCGCGGCCTCGATAGCGAATGCGTTGGCGACTTCGGGATCGAAGGCCTTGCCGGCTCGTTCTCGGATCATCTTGACGGCGTATTCGTCCCCGCCGATCAGGCGCTGGTATGCGGCGTCCCTGGCCACGCTGTTGATACGAAGCGGTAGCGGGATCTCGTCGCCTGCAGCTCGGCTCAGGATTCCCTTGCCGTCCCATCGCTCGGTCAGATATACGAACAGTCGGTGGATCGAGGGTGGGAGACCGAGCCTCCGGGCCATCATCTCTGCCACGTCGCAGAGGGCTTCGAAATGGGGCCCCCCCGTGAGGAATCGAGCCGCCTTCGGCAGCCTTCGTGCGATCTCGTAAGCCCGTCGATGCGGCGGTAGGTCTGGAGGTTGAACAGCCCGCACGACGCCTCCCAGCATTTGGGCCTTCGACCCGAACTGGACGGGAGTGATGTTCTCGGTCCTGTCGCCCCCAAAGATCCGGATGGCGATGTCGGCGTCGGTGGTGCACCCCGTGTAGGTGAGGAGACAGCAGTAATACGTGTGCAACTTGGTCTCGGGATCGACGCCGAGGAGGCCGGCCAGCCTTTGTGCCATCAAGGTGGCGTGCAGGCCATGCTCGAACGGGAAGCCCATCCCCAGATCCGTCGCCAGGCAGCAGGCCGCAATCACTTCGGCGGCCCGGACCTGTTCGTGCCTGGTGTATGCCTCCTCCTTCACCCAGCCAAGGGTAGAAGCGGTGAACCGAGAGGATCAGCTGAGCCCAGGAATGCCGTTGCGGAGTCAGCGGTTGAATGCCGGCAGGCAGGTCGCCCAGTTCCGAGGAAGCGTCGTGAAGGATGTACGGGCAGGCGGCCTAACATTCTTTCCGCGGGTTGGGCTTCCTGAGCACCCCCGTGACACTTGACAATCCTTGCGCCCGTAGCTCAATTGGATAGAGCGTCTGACTACGGATCA
>CAYUKI010000292.1:0-3016 GCA_964445235.1 uncultured Acidimicrobiia bacterium
CCCCGGGTGTTCAGGTCTGGGCGGACCGAATCCCCACTCCGCTCGACTCCGCCGGCATCGACGATGTGCTGGTTGGGCGGGTGCGCGAGACCGTCGGACGGCTCGGAGGCATCAATCTCTGGACGGTGGGCGACAACCTTCGCAAGGGAGCGGCCCTCAACGCCGTGCAGATAGCCGAGCTGTTGTTGCTGAGTTGATCAGGCGACGGCGGGTACGGGGAAAAGCTTCCACTCCCACGGCGGCGTGAACTCGGTGATCCCGATGTGAACCGATACCTCGACGAAACCGTCCGGGCTAGTAAGCACCGGGGGGTCGGCCTGACGAAAGAGAGGCAACGCCTTTTTCGGTGGCGGCTCGACCGGGGGGGGAATCGTGGTGGGCAAGGGCGGAGGAGGGGGAGGGTTCGGCGGGGTCTCGACACAGAAGACCACCGACACATAGACCCGCCCGTCGTTTCCGCGTACCTGGCCCGACCCGATCGCGGTGAACTCTCGATCCGAAATGATGTGCCAATGGGAGGGACTTTGCACGAGCAGCGAGACCACCGTGGCGATGTCGGGCCCAACCCCCACGACCTCGCCGACCGCCGCGCACGGGCCCAGGGCCGGCATGAGGTCGGCATGGAAGATTTTCCCTGCGGCCGCTTGGGCAGCCGCGGAGGATTCAGCCAGCTGCTCGGCAGCGGGGTTGAGGGGAAGTGTTTGTCCTCGGGCGTCGGCGATGGCCAAATCAAGGTCGTCGGCCATGGCCGGGCTTGCCACAAACGTGACAAGCAGGGAGGCCGCCAGCGCCCGGCCTACCAGGGCACGCATCCGGGGACCTTACCCACCGAGCACCGTTGGCTGCCAATCCCGCCGAGCCTGACGTTCCGTGGTCGCGAAAAGAATTCGCGCAACACGATAAATTCGGTCGATGGCCGACGCAACGGGGCCGTAGGTCTCTGTTGCTGGCTGCGACGCTGAGTTCATGCTGGCTTGGTACCGTGCACGAGGAGGAGAGAGCATGGAGTTGAGTTCGAGAGAGACTTGGACCGTGATCCACGGCCTGGTCCTGGGAACCTTGTTCCTGCTGGCGTTCGCCGGCGGGCTGGCGGGGCTGTGGAGCCTTCGGCCCGGGCTGGTGACCACCGCCGGGATCAAGGAGCGGATGACGCGCCTCTACTACGGGACCGGCCTGATGGCGTTGACGGCCTGGGCAACGGTCATCACCGGGACCTGGATCGTCTATCCCTGGTACCGGGAGAGCCTGGCGGTGGTTGGTGATGAAGCCTTCGCCGGTTGCGCCGGAGCGGTGGTACCCACCAGCACCTGCTCGCCCCGGGACTTCCTCCGATCGAACGTGACCGGCGACACCGCGTCGTGGCACACCTTCGGAATGGAATGGAAGGAGCACGTGTCTTGGGCCGCTCCAATGCTGGCCACCGCCGCGGCGTTCTTGGTCGTCTATTACGGACCCCGTCTGATGGCCCGTCCATGGCTGCGGGCGGCCGTGATTGTGATGTTCGTGGCAGCGTTCGCCGCCGCCGCCGTCGGGGGGGCTTTCGGAGCCTTCCTGAACAAGGTCGCCCCGATCATTTGAGGAGGAGAAGAGAATGGCCGTAACACATCACGACAGTGAGATCGCCCCCGAGCTGAACGAACTCAGGCTGAAGGACAAGCCGGACGGACCGGGGGCAGCAGCGATGCTGGCTGCCGGCATCGGGATCCTGGCGTTGGGCCTCCTGACCACCCTCAACGAGGTGTCGGAGGGACTGCACGACTTCCTCGATGGGTTCTCCGGCGACTTCGGGGTTGGCCCCCTGGCGGGCAAGACCACAGTCGCCGCCATCGCCTTCGTCGCCGCTTGGTTGGTCTTCGGGTTCATGTGGAAGAGCAAGGACGTCGACATCAAGAGGGTGTTCTGGATCGGCCTGGTGCTAGGCGTGGTCGGGGCGGTGTTCATGTTCCCGCCGGTGTTCGAGGCGTTCGCAGGTTGAGGTCGGTGGACGGCCTGCGGGCCGACTACGTGGCTGCCTGGGCCACCGGCGCCGGCATCGGCGCCGGAGCGTTCATGCTCACCTGGCTTTTGGCCAACCGGGTATTAAGCCTGTTGATGAGCGCCCCGGCCGGGCCGATCGCTGCCATGGCGGCGGCGATCGTCGCTGGACTCACGGTGGCGGTCGTCGAGGGGTGGCGGCTGTCGCGGCGGTTCGTTTCCGCTGGCTGAGCCCGCGTCTGGAATAGGAGGCCGAGGTGTCCCCCGGCGCTCCTTTCTGCTTGAGGCGGCCGGTGGGTACTTCCCCCTCGCCTGCTTCGCTGTCCGTCGATCGCGCTAGTGGCCGGGCTCGATCAAGTGAACCCGGATGGGCTCGTCTATGTGCTTGAGGTGCCTCTCGCCGATATCCCGGGAGGTGAGGCCCTCTCTGTTCTTGACGTTGTCGTAGACGACCTGTGATACGGCGATCCAACCGGGCTCGGCCTCACCGTGGATGCGCGAGGCGATGTTGACACCATCCCCGATCACGTCGCTGCCGGTCTGGGTCACCTCGCCAAGGTGAATGCCGATGCGCACCTCGAACGTGCCGGTCGCTCGGACGGCCTGTTGGATGGCGCGGGCGCAGTCGACGGCTCGGCTGACCGACGAGAAGCTAGCGAGGATTCCGTCTCCCATTTCCTTGAGGAGGCGGCCACCAAAGCGAGCGACCTGGGTCCGGTGAATGCGACCACTCGACTCGAGTACCTGGAGGGCGGCAATCTCGTCGCGCTGCATCAGTGAGGTGTAGCCGGCGATATCAGAGAACATGATGGCGGCCAACAGGCTGTCCTTGGGCGAGATCGGAGTCGCGCGGATCGCCTCGTCCAGAAAGTGACGCTTGCCTCGCAGCGCTGCCTGATACTCGTCTTTGGAGAGGATGTTCTCGTCGAGAACCATGTCGGCCCGCAGGAAGTTGTCGAAAAAGGCTTCCAGCTTCTCCTTGTTGGGCATCACGTCTTCGCGCAGGAACCGAGCGTCGATGTTGATGCAGATTGCTCCGACC
>CAYUKI010000293.1:0-2991 GCA_964445235.1 uncultured Acidimicrobiia bacterium
CACCACCACCAACAGGCGCGTGAATGGTTTGAGGGCGACCACGATGGCATCCAGGTTGGTTTCGTACACCGCCAATGGCACCCCGCGCAGCATGTCGTTGACTCCGACAGCTACGAAGGTCATGTCGGCGTCGCGATCGATGGCGGCGGGAACCTGACCCGTGAGAACGTCGGCAGACCTGGCTCCGCCCACCGCCAGCGAGGTGATGCGCACGAAGAACCGGTCGCTAAGTCGCGCTGCGAGGACCCTGATCCAGATCTCATCGGGATCTGACAAACCCGGGCCGGTGGTCGCCGAATCTCCCACCACCAGGATGCGCAGCGGCGGCTTGGCAGGGTCGCCAATCTCGCCCGAGGCGTCGAACCCTTCGAAGGTCGGGAGGTCCCGTCGGCCGGCATAGAGGGCCTCGGCGGCCAGGGCCGCCCCGCCCAGGGCCGCCCCGCCCAGGGCGGCGGCCGTCGAAAGTTTCTTCACTACACCAGTCATCCCCGAAATGGTAAGGCTTGACCCGACGCCAGGGAAGGGCCGGTTGTCAGGGGCAACGTCCCCCTGCGTCATGAGAAAGGGGCGTTGAGTCCTATGCGGATTCGATGGAGATGATGTAGCCACCCGGACCGAACTGGGTCGTATCAACGACCGAGATCAAGTACGTGCCGGCCTCCTCGGCCGTGTAGGAGGCCTCGGCGTCCGTCCCCAGCACCCCCCCGCCGGAGTCGTCATCGCTGGCGAGTGGCTCTCCCAGGTTGTCCTGGCGATCGATGAGTACCGCCGGGTCGATGTTGGTGGAGCTGACACTGACGACGATGCTCTGGCCGGCCTCGAGCTCAATCGTGAACCAGTCGAGGTCTCCCGGATAGTCGCCGTTGAAGGAGTAGACGTGATCCACCTCCAGGGCCTGCCCATGATCGGGGTCGGGGAATGGCAGCAACTCATTGGTGCTGGTGACGGTGAATTTGGCCTCCCCGGAGGTGAAAGGAGACACGGCCAGGAAATACGGCCCGTTTAGCACCAACTCGACACTCAAGAACTCGTCGCCGACAGATGTGTCATCGACCGATGCCTCGACCACCCCATCGGGGGCAATCAGCGCAACGGCGATGTCCGCCGAGCTGGAGGCGGTGGCCTCGAAGGTGGTGCCGTTCTCGCCCAGCAGGATCCAGACGGCTTCGGCGACGAAATGAGGTGCGCTGGCCGTGACGCTTGTCTGACCCCCCCCCAACAGCGGAAGGCGGCGATCGCCAAGGCCGGCCACGTCCTCTCCCGCCAGCAAACGCTCGACCCTGTCGAGCACCGTAGTCCCTGCGAGCGCCAGGGCGAACTCCTCCAGTCCCAATCCGGAGATTCCGATTATCTCGCCCTCCTCGGAGACCAGGGCGCCTCCGGACTGACCTCCGACGATCGTGGCATCGGTCTGCAGATAGACGAGGTCTGCCTCGCTCCACGCCCGCAGTCGGGACAGCACTCCTTGGGTGATGGTGGGCGTAGGGAACCGCTCGCTCTCGGCGGGGTAGCCGATCAGAAACATCGGCGTGCCGTTGGAGAGCTCGGTCCCGTCGGCGAATACCGGTGGCTCGGGGAGCGAATCGGCGTCGGAGATGTCGAGCACGGCCAGGTCGGCCATGAAGTCCCATGCCACCACCGGTGCGTCGAGTATCTCGGTGCCATCCGGGAACACAACCCTTCCGGACTCGTAGGGCCACATCACGTGGGCGTTCGTGACTACTTTCTCATTCGGAAGCAAGACCGCGCTGCCCGTGCCGAGTTCGGTCTCGACGAAGGCGAGCGCTGGTGAGACCAGGTCGAACGCCTCTTTGGCCGTGAGAGGCTCTGGCTCGGTCGTGGTAGTAGTTGTTGGCTCGGTCGTGGTGGTGCTCGACAGAGGGATGGTGGTTGTCTGCGCCGGCGTCCCACTGCACGCACCGACGACCACGATGATGCCAACCGCCACGGCTCGCCTTATGGCCAAGCTCCCTCCTGTGCTGGCAGGACAGAGTAGAGCGTCTGGCACCATCGGCGCCGGTGGCCAACTTCCGACAATCCGCGCCACCTGTTGGCGCGTACGACCGGCGGTTGCGTTTTGGTCGGTCCCGTCGAAAGCTTAGATGACCCTAGGTCGGGGTCACATAGGCCGCGCTGATTCCGCCGTCGACGAGGAACGTCGAACCGGTGGTAAAAGAGGACTCGTCGGAGGCCAGCCAGAGGGCCGCCTTCGCCATTTCCTTCGCCTCTCCGAAGCGGCCCATGGGAATGTGGACCAGCCGGCGCTCCCTCTTCTCCTCGGTGTCGAGGAACTTCATCAACAGCGGGGTGTGTAAGGGTCCCGGGCACAGGGCGTTGATGCGGATGTTCTCGCGGGCATGAACGATTGCCAACTCGCGGGTCATGGCCAGTACCGCCCCCTTGGACGCGGTGTAGGCAACCTGGGGAGTGGCGGCACCCATCACGGCCACGAAGGAAGCCGTGTTGATGATCGATCCCCCCCCGGCTCGGCGCAGCGCCGGTATCCCGTACTTGCAGCCCAGGAACACCCCCTTGGCGTTGATGTCCATGGTGAGGTCCCATACCTCTTCGGAGGTCTTGGTGGCGTCGTCATCGGCGGAGTGCATGATCCCGGCGTTGTTGAACATCACGTCGAGCTTGGCGAAATGCTGCTCCGCCTGTTCCACCATCGAACGGCAATCGGCGTCTTTCGAGACATCGGCTCGGACCGCGACGGCCTTTCCTTCCAGGTCCCGCACCGTGTCGTGGGCCGCCTCCAGGTTCAAGTCCACGACCAGCACCGCTGCTCCCTCGGAGGAGAACAAGAGCGCCGATTCGCGTCCAATGCCCGACCCGGCACCCGTGATAAGGGCCACTTTGCCTTCCAGGCGTCCCATGTCAGATCCGCTCGAAGTAGCGCCACCGCTCCCAGTCGGTGACAGAGTTGTCGAAGGCCTTCTGCTCGGTCTGGAAGAAATGGGAGTAGTGCTCTTGCACCTCCGAGCCGAAGGC
>CAYUKI010000294.1:0-2960 GCA_964445235.1 uncultured Acidimicrobiia bacterium
TACGAAGGTGCTGCCTCCGGCCATTACCTGTGAGTCCAAAGGCGAAGGTGGGAACGGTGGTGGAAGGTGTCCGGTTGCCCCCCACTGCAGGCGCCCATAGCCAGGAGGCCCGCCAGGATCGCACGGCGCCGCTCCCCTGATGTGACCGCGGCGGCCATGCTCAACGTCACGATTCCCCAACCGGAGGGCTTGCCGCACCGGGCCCGATCGAGGTGGGTCGGCTCGCTCCTTCACCCCTCGGTGATCGCCACCGAGCGGATCACGCAGGCGGAGGTGGGCTTGTCGGCCCGGTCGGTGGGGACGGCGGCGATGGCGTCGACGGCCTCCATGCCCGACGAAACTTCGCCGAAGATGGTGTACTGGCGGGGAAGCTTTGCGTCGGCGAGGCAGATGAAGAACTGGGACCCGTTCGTGTTGGGGCCGGCGTTGGCCATCGCCACAATTCCCCGGGCATAGGAGCCAGGTCCCTCCAATTCGTCGCGGAATCGGTAGCCCGGACCGCCCCGTCCGGTCCCGGTCGGGTCTCCGCCCTGGGCGACGAAACCGGGGATGACACGATGGAAGATGGCCCCGTCGTAGAAGCCTTCCCGAGCCAAGAACACATAGTTGTTCACGGCGATGGGGGAACGCTCGGCGTGAAGATTGATCGTGATCTCACCGTGGTTGGTATCCAGTTCCGCCGCATAGGACTTCGCCAGGTCGATGGTCAGATCGGGCGCTTTCGCCCATTGTTTCGCCACGGGAGCTCCTCCGATCGAATGAGTCCGCCCAGGCTAGTTTCGCTGCCGAGGGCCACTTGGGAGCTAGCAAGGCCAGGAACGGAGCGTCATTCCGGCGGTCGAACCGGCAACCTTGTAGCCGCTCAACTTTGGCGCCCTGAACGCCGATAAGACCGCTGAGACGGCACCACCGTCACTGGGAGGCCCGGCGTCGCACCGGGCGGAAGATTTGAGAAACAGAGGAGATGCCCGTGGGTAGTCGAGTGTTGATAGTCGAGGACTCGGCAGTCATTCGCCGGTTGATCGAAGTGTGCCTGCGGCCGGCGAACCTCGAGGTCGTCATGCGTGAGGACGGGCCGACTGGACTTGCCGCTGCCACTTTGGAATCGCCCGACCTGTTGGTCTTGGACATCGGACTTCCCGAGATGGACGGGTGGGAGGTGCTCGATCGACTCCGCTCCGACCCTCGCACCAAGCGTCTGCCGGTTCTCGTCTTGACCGCCCACGCCGAAGAGGAATCCCGCCGGCGTGCCGATGAGGGGGGCGCCGACGCCTTCGTGACCAAACCGTTCCAACCGAACGACTTTCGCCAGGTTGTGCTGAACCTGCTCGCCCGGCCCCGGGTCCTCGCAGCCGAATCCGTCTAGCGGGGCGGCAGTAGCGAGCCCAATCGCTCGATCAGGTCGACGACGCGATTCGAGTAACCCCACTCGTTGTCGTACCAGGCGAGCACCTTCACGAGGTTCCCCCCCAACACCTGCGTGCCGCCGGCGTCGAAGATCGACGAGTGGGGGTTGCCAATGATGTCGGTGGACACCAAGGGATCATCGGAGTACTGAATGATTCCCTTCATCGCTCCCTCCGACGCCTTGCGGACGGCGGCGTTGATCTCCTCGACACTGACGGGCCGTTCGAGTTCGGCCACCAGGTCGACGGTCGAGCCGTCCGGCACTGGCACCCGCATCGCCATTCCGTCGAGTTTTCCCTTCAGCTTGGGGAACACCTTCCCCACCGCCTTCGCCGCTCCGGTCGTGGTAGGGATGATGTTCTCGGTGGCGGCCCGCGACCGTCTTAGGTCTTTGTGAGGAACGTCGGCCCAGCGCTGGTCATTGGTGTAGGCATGGACGGTCGTCATCAACCCCCGTTTGATCCCGAAGTTCTCGTCGAGCACCTTGGCGAGGGGGGCAAGGCAGTTGGTGGTGCAGGAGGCGTTGGAGATGATGATGTCGTTCTGATCAAGCTCGGCATCGTTGACGCCCAGCACCACCGTCTGATCGATCTCATCGTCGGCGGGCACGGTGAGGATGACCTTGTGGGCCCCGGCATCGATGTGTTTCTGGAGTTTCTCGCGGCTGCGGAAGATACCGGTCGACTCCACCACCACATCCACGCTGAGGTCCCGCCACGGAAGCCTGGCCGGGTCCGTTTCCATCAGCATCCGTACGTGATGGCGTCCGACCGTCAGCACGCCGTCCTTTACTTCGACCGGCTGGTCGAAATGACCCATCACCGAGTCGTATTCGAGCAGATACGCCAAGATGTCATCATCGGCCAAGTCGTTGATGGCCACGACTTCGATGGGGGAATCGGGGCGTTCGGCGATGATACGGAAAACAGCCCGGCCGATTCGGCCGAACCCGTTGACGGCGACCCGGATGCTCACACCTTCGCTCCGGTCCGCTCGGCCATGCGTTCGAGGACCTCGGCGATCCGGGCGGCGTAGCCCCACCCGTTGTTGAACCAGGTGATGGTCTTGGCGAGGGTGCCCTCCATGACGATGGTGGCGAGGCTATCGAAGACACCCGAATGGCTCGATCCGCGCACGTCCGAAGACACGATCGGATCGGTCGAGAATTCGAGTACGCCGAGGTAGCGTCCGCCGGCGGCCGCCGCCACGGCGGCGTTGATAGCCTCCTTCGAGGTGGGCTGGCGGAGCTGGGCGACCAGATCGACTGTCGATCCGTCGGCCACTGGGACGTTGAGCGCCACACCTCTCAGCTTGTCGGTGAACTCGGGCAGCACCGCGGCGAGGATCTCGGCCGAGTTGGTCTCCGATGGAATGATGTTTTCTCCGGCGGCCCGGCTCGACCGGAATCCCTCCGAAGGGACGTCGGCGAGTCGCTGGGTGTTGGTCATGGCATGGACAGTGGTGAACATGGCCCTTTCGAGACCGAAGGCGGCGTCGAGAATGCGCAGCACCGGTGCCAGGGCATTGGAGGTGTTGGACCCGAGCGCGACGAT
>CAYUKI010000295.1:0-2960 GCA_964445235.1 uncultured Acidimicrobiia bacterium
CCGAGATCTTCGGCAAGGACACCGGACTCGGGCACGGCAAGGGCGGCCACATGCATCTCTTCTCGGTTGAGCCGAACTTCGGTTGTTCGGGCATCATCGGCGAGGGCATGCCGGTGGCGGTGGGAGCGGCGCTGGCTTTCAAGAAACGCGGTCTCGACAACGTGGCCTTGTCCTTCTTTGGCGACGGTGCCGCCAACCAGGGGGTCTTCCACGAGTCCTTGAACCTTGCTGCTATCTGGGACCTTCCGGTGGTCTTCATCTGTGAGGACAACGCCTTCGCCATCTCGGTTCCCAAATCCGCGGTTACGGCCATCTCGGACAACAGCGATCGGGCATCGTCCTATGGCATCCCCGGGGTATTGGTACCTCGCAATGACCCGGTGGCCGTTTACGAGGTGGCGAGAGAAGCGATTCGCCGGGCCCGGGCCGGTGAGGGACCGAGCCTCATCGAGGTGCGGACCGACCGGCTGTGGGGTCACTTCGAAGGCGATGCCGACGGTTACCGCACCGACGAGTTCAAGGCGGCCATGGCCGAACGTGACGCCGTCAAGGCCTATAAGAAGGCTCTCCTCGATCGGAAGGTGTGCAAGGAAGAGGACCTGGAGCAGATCCGCACCCGGGCCTTCGCCGAGGTGGAAGACGCCATCGAGTACGCCCGTTCAAGCCCTTATCCCAACCCGGAGGACGCCCTCCTCCACGTCTTCGCTTAGGAGCCGACCATGACGACCCTGCTTACCGAGCGCAAGCTCACCACCCAGAAAGCGATCGCCGAGGCGATCGCCCAGGAGATGGAACGCGATCCAGCGGTTTTCGTTATGGGCGAGGACATCGGCGTCTATGGAGGCATCTTCGGTGCTACCGAGGGTTTGTTGGCGAAGTTCGGACCGCAGCGGGTGATGGACACTCCGATTTCGGAGACCGGCTTCATCGGCGCCGCGGTCGGCGCTGCTATCGCCGGCATGCGCCCCATCGCCGAGCTCATGTTCGTCGATTTCTTCGGGGTCTGCATGGACCAGATCTACAACAACATGGCGAAGGTCCACTACTTCAGCGGCGGCAACGTGAAGGTGCCCATGGTGCTCACCACTGCGGTCGGAGGCGGATACTCCGACGCCGGGCAACACAGCCAGACGCTCTGGGGCCTTTTTGCCCATCTACCCGGCATGAAGGTCGTGGTTCCCTCCAACCCATATGACGCCAAAGGCCTGATGATCGCCGCCATCCGTGACGACAATCCGGTCCTCTACATGTTCCACAAGGGCGTACTGGGGCTGGGTTGGATGACCTACAACCCTCGGGCCACCGGGACGGTGCCCGAAGAGTCGTACGTCGTTCCGATCGGCAAGGCTGCGGTGGCCCGGGAGGGAAGCGACGTGACCGTCGCCACCATCGGGCTGACCGTTCATCGAGCCCTCGACGCCGCCGACCGGCTGGAGTCGGATGGGATCTCGGCAGAGGTACTTGATCTCCGCAGCCTGGTGCCCCTCGATCGGGAAGCGATATTGGCCTCGGTCCGTAAGACCCATCATCTGGTGGTTGCCGACGAGGACTACCGGAGCTTCGGGATGACCGGGGAGGTGATCACCACCGTGGTGGAAGGAGCCTTCGACTACCTCGATACCCCTCCGGCGCGGGTGGCAATACCCGATGTGCCGATCCCCTACAGCCGACCACTGGAGCAGTTCGTCTTACCCGACCCGGACAAGATCGTCAAGGCGGCCAAGGCAGTCCTCGGCAAGTAGCGCGGCAGGTTCTGTGGCCGTCGACGTCCTGTTGCCTGTCATCTCTGCCGCTGGCGACGAGGCGGTGGTGACGGCGTGGATGGTCGATGAGGGAACCCCGGTCAAGGCCGGACAGCTCATCGCCGAGATGCAGGCCGAGAAGGTCGCGACCGATGTGTTCGCCCCGGCCGACGGGGTGGTCACCGGGTTGGTGGCGGTGATGCAGCCCGTGCCCCAAGGGAGTGTCATCTGTCGCATCGAGGAGTCGGGGGAGGAACCGGCCGCGCCGCCGGCGGGTTCGGCTCCCTTACCTGGCCGGTTAATCGCGTCGCCCGCCGCCCGGCGACTGGCCGGTGAACTGGGCATCGACTTGGCCGATGTGACCGGCAGTGGGCCGGGCGGCCGGATAACCGAAGGCGATGTGATGGCCGCTGCCTCGGCGGGCCACCCCCCGGGCGTGCCCCTCGCTGGTCTGCGCGCCACCATCGCCAGGAACATGCGTGCCAGTCACGCCCGCACCGCTCCGGTGACGCTCACGACCACTGTGGACGTCACCGAGACTGTTCCGAGGCAGATCACCGCCTGGGTGGTGCGGGCGGCCGCCCACACCCTGATCGAGCATCCCGACTTAAACGGCACTGCCGAGGGCGACACCTTCTACCCGAGTGCAACCTGCCACGTGTCGGTGGCCATCCAAACCGAGGACGGCCTGGTTGCCCCGGTGGTGCGGGATCCCGCCTCTCGAGCTACCGAAGAGGTGGCCGAGGCGATACGCGATCTCGCCGAGCGGGCCCGCAGTCGTCGCCTTTCAGCCGACGACTTCGAAGGTGGCACCTTCTCGGTGACGAATCTGGGACCACAAGGAATCGATGCGTTCACTCCCATCATCAACCAACCCCAGATCGCCGTGCTGGGGGTGGGGGCCGTCCGCCGGGTTGCCGGTATCGACCCCGATGGGAACGTGGTCCCGCGTCTACAGATGGTGTTGTCGCTCACATTCGACCATTCGTTCGTGGACGGCGCCCCCGCCGCCGCCTTCCTCGCCGACCTACGTCACCGCCTGGAGAGCTCGGAGGGCAACGGCGCCTGACGTCAAGGCCCCGGGTGCCATCAACCGGGGTGCGATCTGAGGTGGTGTCAATTCCCGACACGTTGCCCGCCCGACCATGGCCACCGGCGCCGCTGAAGACCAGGATCTGGGAAGCCCGACCGAGCAGCCCGACCGAGCAGCCCGACCGA
>CAYUKI010000296.1:0-2958 GCA_964445235.1 uncultured Acidimicrobiia bacterium
ATTGACGATGTGCGCCACCTCGGACCGCTGCTGGCCCAGGTACCGATCGGGAAGTTGCGCCCGCTGCTGGCCGATGGCGTGTGCAAGCACGTGGGAGAGGCGGTGGCGATGGTGATCGCCGACGACCGCTATCTCGCCAAGGACGCCGCCGACGCGGTGCGGGTTGACTATGAGCCGCTCAAGGCCATTGTCGATCTTCAGGAGGCCGCCTCCGACGAGGCGAAGGTCCACGACGACCTCGCCTCGAACACGATCCACACCTGGGAGGTGGGCGAGGCGGCCGCCATCGAGGAGGCCAAGTCACGTCCCGACGTAGTGGTGGTGAGCCAGAAGATGATCAATCAACGGTTGATCCCCACTGCCATCGAGCCGCGGGGGGTGCTGGCCGAGTGGAATTCTGGGTACGTAACCGTATGGAGCACCACCCAGCAGCCCCATGCCTTGGCTGGGGCCATCGCACTGACCTTCGGTGTCCCCTACAACAAGGTGCGGGTGATCGCTCCCGAGGTGGGCGGCGGTTTCGGGCGGGGACTCAACGTCTACGCCGAAGAGATCCTGGCCTGCTTCGCCTCCAAGCAACTGGGGCGGCCGGTGCGCTGGATCGAGACTCGCCGGGAGGCGGCCACCGCGACCGTCCATGGGCGGGGCTGGGTCGCCACCGGGACCATCGTGGTCACCCGGGACGGGAAGCTGATCGCCTACGAGCTGGCCGGCTTCGCCGACATGGGCGCCTACAGCCAGAACTTCACGGCGGCCATCCCCGTGCTCGGCCAGTTCACCATGCCCGGCCAGTACAAGTGGGAGGCAATCCACTGGAAGATTGCCTGCGTTGTGACCAACACTCCGACCACCGACGCCTATCGGGGGGCGGGGCGGCCGGAGGTGACCTTCTATGTCGAACGGATGATGGACCTGGTGGCCAACAAGCTCGGGATGGATCCCATCGAGCTCCGCAAGAAGAACTTCTGGCAGTCTGACGAGTTCCCTGCCTCCACCCTGGTCGGCATGACGATGGACTCGGGGAACTACGGCGCCAACGCCGACCGGCTCATGCAGCTTGTCGACATCAAGGCGCTGCGCACCGAGCAGGAGCAGGCCCGCGCCCAGGGACGCTACCTGGGGATTGGCATCGGAACCTTCATCGAGGCGTGCGGTCTTGCCCCCTCTGCCTTCGCCGACGCCGGCCTCTCATGGGCCGGATATGGCCTCCCGGCCGCCTTCAACGAGTCGGCAGTAGTAAGAGTCAACCCGGATGGTTCGGCGACAGTGATCGCCGGCACCGGGCCCACCGGACAAGGCCACGAAACGACCTTTGCGCAGATCCTCTCCGACACCCTCGGCATCCCATTCGACCGCATCGAGGTGCGCCATGGCGACACGAGGGACGCCCCGATGGGGATCGGGACCGGCGGCAGCCGGTCGGCGGCTGTCGGGGGAGCGGCGGTGGCCATGGCCGCCGGCCGGGTCCAGGAGAAAGCGGCCAAGGTCGTCGCGCACATGCTGGAGGCCGCGCCCGAGGACATCCGCTTCGAGGATGGGGAAGCCCATGTGGCCGGCTCGCCGGAGAAGAAGGTCAGTTGGCAGGAGATCGCCGCCACCGCGTACCAACCCCACAAGTCGGGGATGGAGAGCGGTCTCGATGAGACCGCCTTCTTCGACCCCCTCAACCTCACCTGGCCGTTCGGGTCGCACCTGGCGGTGGTCGAGGTGGATCCGGAGACCGGTGACGTCAAGCTGCTCTCCTACACGGCGCTCGACGACTGCGGCAATGTCATCAACCCCATGATCGTCGACGGGCAGATCCACGGCGGCATCGCCCAGGGGGTGGGGCAGGCGCTCTTCGAGGAAGCGGTCTTCGACGAGGATGGGAACCTGCTTACCACATCATTGGCCGACTATCCGATCCCCACCGCCACCGACCTGCCCTCCTTCGTCATGGGCAAAACCGTGACCCCCACCAACTCCAACCCGTTGGGGGTAAAGGGGATCGGCGAAGCGGGGACCATCGCCTCGACGCCGGTGATCGTCAACGCCGTGGTCGACGCTCTCAAACTGTTCGGGGTTACCCACATCGAGATGCCGCTGCGCCCGAAACGGGTCTGGCAGGCGATCCAAGACGCCAAGGGAGCGTGACGCCATGTTTCCGAGATCCTTTGAATATGTGGCTCCGGCCACGATTAAAGAGGCGTTGGCTGCCCTCGCAGATGGCAAGTTCAGCAAGGTTATGTCTGGGGGGATGAGCCTGCTGCCGCTGATGAAGCTGCGGTTGGTGTCACCCGACCTCGTAGTCGACATCGGGCGAATCCCGGGCCTCGACCGGATTGAGGACAAAGGCGACTACATCTCGATCGGGGCGCTCGTGCGCCACTATCAGACCGCCGCCTCAAGTCTTATCCCGGCCGCCCTGCGGACCGCCGCCGGTTGGACCGGCGACGTCCAGGTTCGCAACCGGGGGACGACGGCCGGGGCCGTGGTGCATGGCGACATCGCCGCCGATCAGCCTTCGGCGGTCCTGGCGTTAGGTGGGAAGGTGGTGGCTCAGGGCCCCAAGGGCTCCCGCGAGATCGATGCAGCCGACTTCTTCGTCGATGTTATGACCACCGCGGTCGCAGCTGACGAGATCGTCACCGAGATCCGCATTCCCAAATCGGCCGGAAGCTCGGCGTACGACAAACTGGGACGGAGAGGCGGTCGGACCGACTACGCGGTGGCGGGAGCATCGGCCTGGGTATCGAAGAGTGGAGGTACGGTCAAAGACTGCCGGGTGGCATTGACCGGGGTGGCCTCGAAGCCTTCATTGGCAACAGCAACTGCCGCCGCCCTGATCGGGAGTGAGCCAGCGCTCGTTATCGAAATACGCGCTTGCCCGCGCATCCTCGAGGTCCTTGCCATCGAGCGTCAACGGTTTGCCGCTACCGGGATCGGTGCGCCAGGCGACGGCGCCGTCGAACCCCTCCA
>CAYUKI010000297.1:0-2946 GCA_964445235.1 uncultured Acidimicrobiia bacterium
CCCAGAAGGGCACCACCACCAGCCACTCAGGGTCGTCGACCACCACTCGAGCGCAGCGGGCGGCTTCCTGGTCGGCATAGTCGCACAGCAGCCTGCGGCCCGACCCGGCGGAATAGCGGAGCTGGGCTTGGTTCTCTTTGGCGGCCTCGACGGGCAGAGCCGTACCGGCCCAGATCTGTCCATGCGGATGCGGATTGGAGGCGCCCATCATCTCCCCTCGGTTCTCGAAGACCTGAACCCAGAGATAGCGTTCACCGAGTTCGGCGGTCTGCTCGGCCCACAGGTCGATCACTCGGCGTACTGCGGCCTGCCCCATGACGGCCAAGGTGAGGTCGTGGCGCGGGGAGAAGCAGATGACTCGGCAGGCCCCCTGCTGGCCTTCAGCCTGGAGGAGGCCGTCGTGGATGCGTCCGGTGGCACTGTCGGGGCGGAGGGCGGCGAAGTCGTTGGTAAAGACGTAGGTGCCTTCATACTGAGGGTTGTGGGCGCCACCGGCCCGCGGGTTGCCGGGGCAGAGATAACAGGAGGGGTCGTAGGGGGGAAGCTCTGTGGGAGCAAGAGCGTCCACTTGCCCCTGCCAGGGCCGACTGGTGCGTCCGGCGGACACCAACACCCACTCATCGAGCAGCGGGTTGTAGCGCCGGTGTGGCTCGGCGGAGAGGTTCATCGGGGGGCGGCCTCGACGATGTGGGCCAGGCGGCGTGGGGGCTCCATCACGGCATGGCCTCCTCCTCAACCACGGCCACGCCGCCCGAGGGGACGACGATGGCACGCTCGACGGTGGCGCCGGTCACGAGGTCGACTCCTCGAACCGGCACCGAGACCTCCCCGTCCGTGTGGTTGATGAGGAAGAGGTAGGAGCCACCCTCTCCGGTTCTCCTGACGGCCTCGACGCCCTCGGGCACCCGGACGGCGGGAGAGATCCCGGTCTCGGTCAGCAGCCGATCGATCAGTCGGCCGGTGGCGTCTTCTGGCAGCCTGGTGGCGACGTACCAGGCCCTCCCGTACCCGCGTTGGGCCCTGGTCACGGCCGGGACCCCGGCTAGTCGCCCTTCGGAGTAACGGATGACCGCCTCGGCGTCGACCAGCTCCAGGCGCTCGGTCCACACCTCCACCACCGTGCCATCCTCCAGCCTGGCGGTCTCCTCTTTGCGCAGCGGCGCGAACTCCTCCACCCGGATCCCCAGCAGATCGCGGAAGGCCCCGGGATAGCCCCCGAGACGAACGTGGTCGTTCTCGTCGACGATCCCGCTGAAGTAGGTGATGAGCACCGTCCCCCCGTTCTCGACGAACCGTGTGACGGCTTCGGCGGCGGCCGCGGTTACCAGATAGAGAGTGGGGACGATCACCAAACGGTACCGGGACAGGTCGGCGCCGGGGGGGACGACGTCGACGGTCACTCCTCGCCGCCACAGCGCCCGGTGGAAAGCATGGACCCGATCGAGGTACACGACGTCGATGGTGGGATGGGCGTCGAGCTCGGACGCCCACCAGGCCTGCCAGTCGAAGACGAGGGCGGTCTCCGCCGTGACCCGGGTGCCACGGACCCGAGAGATCCGCCGGAGGATCGTGCCAAGGTCCACCACCTCCCGCCAGACGCGGGTGGCGGTGCCGCCGTGAGGGACCATCGCCGAGTGGAACTTCTCCGCTCCGGCCCGCGACGCCCGCCACTGAAAGAAAAGCGCACCGTCAGCGCCGCGTGCGATGTGCTGAATACTGTTGCGGCGCATCTGTCCAGGATCCTTGGGGACGTTGCGCGGCTGCCAGTTGACCGCGCTCGGCGAGTGCTCCATCAACAGCCACGGCCGGCCGTTCGCCAACCCACGGGTCAGGTCGGCGGCGAAGGCGAGCTCGACATGGGCGTTGGGGTCGTCGGACCTCAGGTAGTGGTCGTTGGAGACGATGTCCACCTCCGGTGCCCAGCTCCAGTAGTCGACGTTCCGGAACGCCCACATCGCCATGAAGTTGGTGGTGACCGGCACGCCGGGGGTGACCCTGCGCAACACGTCGCGCTCGGCCCGGTATTGGGCGAGGAGCTCGTCGGAGGAGAAGCGCTTGAAGTCGAGCTGCTGAGTCGGGTTGGAGAAGCTGGGGGTGAGGCGAGGCGGGTTGATCTCCTCCCAGTCCGAGTAGTGCTGGCTCCAGAAGTCAGTGCCCCAGGCCTCGTTGAGCGCCTGGAGGTCACCGTAACGGTGGCGCAGCCACACTCGGAAGGAGGCGGCGCTGACGTCGCAGTAACAGTGGGCGTTGTGGCATCCGAGCTCATTGCTCACGTGCCACATGGTGAGGGCCGGGTGGTCACGGTATCGCTCGGCCATCCGCTCAACTAGGGCCACGGACCTCCGGCGGAAAACCGGGGAGCTGGGGCACCAGGCCTGTCGACTTCCCGGCCACAGGAGCCGGCCGTCGGCCGTCACCGGCAGGATCTCGGGATGATGCCTGGCCAGCCAGGGCGGTGGCGAGGCGGTGGCGGTGGCAAGGTCGACCCCGATGCCGGCGCGGGCGAGCCTATCCATTACGCGGTCGAGCCAGCCGAACTCGAAGTGATCGGGCTCAGGCTCGAGCAGGGCCCACGAAAAGATCGCCAGCGAAACGAGGTTGACGCCTGCCTCCTGCATGAGACGGACGTCTTCCTGCCATACCTCTTCCGGCCACTGCTCGGGGTTGTAGTCGGCCCCGAATGCCAGGCCGGGAACCGATGGCCAGCTTGTCATCGTTCGGAGCATCGCCTTCGCGGCCTGCTAAGTCAACCTGCTAGGTCAACAGGTTGGCCGCATGACAGGCTCATCTAGGCTGCATCTTTTGGCACATGGATCACGTCACAACCAGAATGCGTGTGGCCTTCCGTTTAGCTATGGTTGGGGCGGATCTCGGTTTGTGGCCTACCAAGGAGGCGATCATGGCCAATCTTCACAAACCCAGCCCACTGTGGACGTCGGGTTCGGG
>CAYUKI010000298.1:0-2935 GCA_964445235.1 uncultured Acidimicrobiia bacterium
CGACCAAGGCTCTCACCAAGGGCTACGCGGTGGGTTCGGCCGCACTGGCCGCGTTCCTCCTCTTCGGGGCGTACATCGACGAGGTCCGGAACTACATGCCGAGCTTCGAGCCGGTGATCAACCTCAACAAGCCGGAGGTCTTCGTCGGTGCCATGCTGGGCGCCGTGCTCGTGTTCCTGTTCTGCTCGATGGCGATCAAGGCCGTCGGCAAGGCCGCTTACGCGATCATCAACAACGTCCGCGAGCAGTTCCGCGACAATCCTGGCATTATGGCGGGAACCGCCAAGCCCGATTACGGACAGTGCGTGGACATCGCGACGAAGGCCGCCCTCCAGAAGATGATCGTCCCGGGATTACTGGTGGTCGGCATGACGCTGGGAACGGGCTTGGTCTTCCGGTGGCTCTATTACGCCGGCGGGCAAGCTCCGAACGCCGCCACCGGAGCGGAGGTCGAGAGTCGCGCCATCGCCCGGGTTCCCGCCGGGCTAGCTCCCCGTCAGACCAATGTGTTGGAGCGAATGCCGCGCACCTTCAGCGGCAAGGCAGACCGCCGCAGCCTGGCAGCAGGGGTGGGAGTTTGAGGTATTGAATGGACCATGACGCCATCGTGGTGGGGGCGGGTCATAACGGACTGGCCTGCGCCGCCTACCTAGCCCGAGCCGGGCTCAAGGTCCTCGTCCTGGAGGCTAGGCCCACAGTGGGAGGGTGCGCCTCCACCGTCGATGCGCTCGGAGCTCGCTTCAATATCTGCAACTGCGACCACGTGCTGGTGCGGGCCACGCCCGTGATCGAAGAGCTCGATCTGGCCCACCACGGGCTTTCCTACCTGGACCTAGAGCCGCATCTTCTGGCAATCGGCTGGGATGGCCAAGCCCCCTGGTTCGGATTCCACAGCGTTGAGCACACCGTCGAATCGCTCGCCCAGTCACACCCTGGTGAGGTGGAGGCGTACCGCCGCTACTGCCGGGAGGCGATCCCGGTGGCCGAGCTGTTGGCGGCCCTGACTCAGACCATCCCTACTCCGGTCAGGATTCTGAAGAAGGTTATGGCCAAGGGAGGCCGCGGTGCCGCCACCCTCATGCGATGGAACCGCATGAGTGCGGAAGCGGTGCTGCGAATGTTTTTCACCGAGGACGCGGTAATCGCCCCGGCCTTGGCTATGGCACCCGCGGTCTGGGGAATGTCACCCACCACCCCCGGGACCGGCTTGGGTGCGCTGGCATTCGCCCTCCGGCATGTTGCTCCTCCTGGCCGTCCGACGGGAGGTTCGGGTGCTCTTCCGGTGGCGCTGGCCGGAGCGCTGGAGGGATTCGGCGGGCGTGTCCGCTGCTCGGCAACTGTGGACCGGGTCATGATCGAGGGGGATCGGGTCCGAGGGGTGGCCCTCGGTGACGGAGAGCTCATTGAGGCACCTGTGGTGGTCTCGGCCACCGATCCTCGCCGCACCCTGGTCGATTGGCTTCACGACCCCCCACCCGTGGTCGGGGCGCTGTCCGAACGGTGGCGAAGACGGGCTCGATCGCAGGGTTACGAATCGAAAGTCGACGGAGTGGCGGACCACCTGCCCAGTTATCGGCTCTTGGACTCGGAGACGCTGCTGAAACATGGCGTTTCGGAGCCTCTGATCCCCACAGCGATCATCACCCCTCCTCCGGCCGAGATCGCCGCCGCCCACTCGCTGCTCGCGGGCGGTCGTGTCGCCGACCGCCCGATGCTCTTCGTCAACTTTCCTTCGGTTCTCGATCCCACCGTGAGACCGGACAACGACTCGCACGTCTTTAGCATGGAGGTGCTGTTCACTCCCTTCGCACTGGCCGGCGGCTGGCCGGGGTCTACCGAACCGGAGCGGTGGTTGACGCGCTATGGCGAGTTGATCGAGCCTGGTTTCGTCGATGGGGTCCGGCGATGGAGGGTGATGACTCCATGCGACTATGAGACGCAGTTCGGCCTCACCAATGGCTATGCGCCTTCCTTTACTGGGGGTCCGCTGGCCGCACTGCTGGGCAAGGATCCCGAGCTAACGAGGTACACGACTCCAATCAAAGGCCTCTACCTGACCGGCGCCGGTACCTATCCCGGCGCCGGGGTGTGGGGAGCCTCGGGACGCAACACAGCCGAGGTCGTGCTCCGAGCGTTGGACCGCGGCGCTCGTCGCTGAGCCCCGACCTGGGCCGGCATACCGCCTCCGGCGGCAGATAAAACCCTTTCGGTGCTGATGCCAGCACGGCGCAGATAGGCGGCGGTGATGTCCCTGGCCTCTTCGATCAGGGCGGCTTCATCGACCTGGGTGAGGCGTCCGCCCTGTACCACCACCCGGCCGTCGACGACGACGTGAGAGACGTCGTGACCGTGGGCACGGTTGACGATGGTCCACACCGGATCGAGTATCGGCTGGAGATGGGCGGCCTTCATATCGACACAAACCAGATCTGCCGTCTTGCCCACCTCAATCGATCCCAACTCGGCGCCAAGGCCGAGGGCGGCGGCACCACCTCTGCTCGCCATCTCCAGTGATCGCTGGGGGGTGATCGCCCCCGGATTCGATGCCATTAGGCCCTGGACGAGCATCACCTGGCGCATGTCGGCGAACAAGTCGTCCATGGTGTCGACCCCGAGGGCAACGTTCACCCCGGCGGCCAGCAGTCGAGTGACGGGCGCCACACCTTTGGCGAGTTTGAGGTGGTTGGTCGGGCAGTGGACGACGTGGGTCCCGCTGCGACCCAGCTCCCGCATCTCCCGCGCCGAGAGAAAGACGCAATGGACCAGAACTGTGTCCTCGCCGGCGAAGCCCAGGCGATGAAGCAACTCCACCGGACGGGCACCATGGGTCTGGACGATCCCCTCCACCTCCTGCCTGGTCTCGGCTACGTGGGTGTAAAGACGGAGGCCATGACGATCGCGGGAGCACCGGTCCCCCTCGCCAACGGCCTACGCA
>CAYUKI010000299.1:0-2932 GCA_964445235.1 uncultured Acidimicrobiia bacterium
TCAGGCTGGCCTCTACCGGCACTTGCCGGAACGGGCTCGGTTGGAGGCTCACCGTCTTCGCCAATTGGCCAACCTGCTCGCCTTCACTGTGGGTTGCGGGGCGGTGGCCTCGGTGATCGGGCTTTCTACCTCACGTCTGTTCCTGGTGACGGCTTGTGGGGCGGTGGCCGGGGCCACGAGGCAGAAGGGTCGATTGCGGGCGGCCGTGGAGGATCGCCGGGAACTGATGCGCATGGAGATCTACACCGTGAATCAATTGCTGGCGATGCGGGTTCGAGCGGGGGGGGGAGTGATCCACGCCGTGCAGCAACTGGTGGCCAGAGGCCGGGGTCAAGTGACTGAGGAACTGAGAGAGGCGATTCGGCTGCACCGGGCGGGAATGCCCGCTGCGGAGGCCTTCAAATGGCTGGCCCGGATCACTCCGGAGCCGCATTGTGCTCGCACGTACTCGGTGCTGGCCGCCGCCGAGGAGCGAGGAGCTGACTTGGGGACCGCCCTGCTCGCCCTGGCCGAGGACGTCCGGGAGACCCGTCGGGAGGCGATCCGGCGGGCGGCGACCAAGCGGAGGGCGGCGATGCTCGTTCCCACGATCGCGATCCTTGCTCCCGTGATGTTGTTGTTTGTGGCGGCGCCCCTTCCACAACTGATCCTCAACTGGCGTTGATTAGAAACGGGGGGTATCGACCCCCCCCCAAGAAAGGAGATCGAACACATGCACGACCTGATCACCCGGCTCCATCGAGACGAGCGCGGGCTCAACACCGCCGAGCTGCTCGGCAACGCCGCCTTGGGCATCGTCGCCCTGGTGGCGATCTGGGCGGCCCTCCAGGCGTTGGGCCTCGACGTGGTGGCGTGGATTCGCGACCAGCTTCTCTGACAGCCTCTCTCAAGCAAGCCGGCTTCACCACCCTCCAGTTCGTCGTCGCCGCCGGCTTGGCGCTGGTCCTCTTCGTGACCGTCGCCAACCTGGTGGTGGTCCAATATGGGCAAGGGGCAGTTCGATCATCCCTCGAGGAGGGGGTGCGGGCCGGGTCGCGGGTCGGCGCCGGCGAGGAGGATTGCCTGGTGGCAGCCCAGGAGTCGTTGCGGAGTCTGCTGGGCGGGTCGATGGGTACCGGTGTCGTTCTGTCCTGTGCGCTGGGCAACGGGCTCATCGTCGCCACCGCCGAGGGCAGTCTTCCCGGCTGGCTGCCCGGCATCGCCGATTTCGTGGTCGACGCCGAGGCCTTGGCTGTCAAGGAAACGGCATGAGCGAGCGGGGATCGGTCCCGATCGAACTGGCCATGGGTGCGGGGTTGTTGGTTCTGCCGATGGCGATCCTGGTTCTTTCCTTCGGACCGATGGCCGAGGGTCGGACCATGGCCAGGGCAGCGGCGGCGGAGGCGGCGCGGCTCGTGGCACTGGGCGGCCCCACCAACAACTTGGAGCCGGAGGCGGTGGAGATGGTGCGGCTCATGGCCACCAACGCTGGCTTCGATGCCGATGTCGTCACCGTCGAGTTTTGCGAGGGCACGTGCCAGCCGGTCGCCCGAGGAGGGGTGGTGGTCGTCTCGGTGTCGGTGGCGGTGCCGGCCGTGGTTACTCCGTTCGGCACCCTCACCGGTACGGCGGTGGGCGAGCACGTCGAGGCCGTTGACCTGTACCGGAGCTTTCCGTGACGGGTGCGGAGGTTCGGGGTCGGGCGGGTGCGCACGACGAGGGCGGTTGGGTGGCGTTGTGGATGCTGGGTTTGGCGTTGTTGGTGCTGGCCTTGGGCGGGCTCTCCCTCGACCTGTGGCGGGCCATCTCCGAACGTCGGGAACTCACGGCCGCTGCTGACGCGGGGGTCATCGCCGGTTCGTCGGCCGTCGATGAGGCGGTCTGGCGAAGCTTGCGGGAGGTGCGTCTAGAGCGAGACGAGGCCATCTCCCGGGCCTTGCGGGCCATCGCCCTCCAACCGGCCGCCGAGGAGCTGATCGCCCCTCCCCAGGTGGAGGTGGCCGAGGACGGCAGCGCCTTGACCGTGAAACTGGTCAGCGAGGTCGACTTCACCCTGCTGCGGTTGCTGGCTTTCGGTGCGCCGCCCTTTCGGGTCGAGGTGGAGGCCACCGCCGCAGCCGCTCTTGTCCCGTGAGCGAGCGCGGCCGGCTGCTGGTCGGCGGGGTCATGGTGCTCGGTCTGGCTGGCCTGGTGACGTTGGCCGGATCGAGGGAGCCAGATGACCGGCCGGAGCCGGCCTCCTCGACCAACGTGGACCGGGATCCGGTCGAGGCCGCCGAGGCGGCCCTGGCGGATTGGGGCCGGTTTGCCGTGAGCGGTGACCTCGACGCCATCTCCGCCAGCTTCGATCCCACCGGCCCGCAGTACCAGCTCCTTATCACCGAGGCGGGGGTCCTCTCGGCTTCGGGAAGGGGTGATCCGCCCTACGCGTTCACTATGGAGGTCGTGGAGGTCAGGGCTGGGGAGGGGGAGGAGCAAGTGGTGAGGGCCGAGGTGACCATGTCTCGACCCGGTGAGTTGAGCCGGCAGTTCAATTGGGATCTGGTGATGCGACAGGTCGCGGGCCGATGGCTGCTTTGGACCGTGGAGGAGCACCAGACGAACGGCCGCCGGCAACTGCCTAAGGCGACTAGTGCTCTGTCTGGGAAATAGCGCCACGATTATTTACCAGACGGTCCACCAGACGAACGGCCGCTGGCAACCCCCTAAGGCGGCTAGAGGCGTTCGATCGGATTGGGCGTCACTGCCATCTCTTGACCGCAGAACTGGCAATGGTCCTCGGTTCGGCTGACTGCCGCTCCACAAGATGGACAACGGGTCGTAGTACGCACGCCCCCATTCATCTCGGCGAGCTCTTCAACCTTGGCGGCGAGCTGTTCGTCGGTCAAGCCTTGCTCTCGTAACAGAATCCACATAGCCTCAATCACCATGGTGAGCCGGTCCAACCGCTCAT
>CAYUKI010000300.1:0-2931 GCA_964445235.1 uncultured Acidimicrobiia bacterium
GGGTATCGGCGAGGCCAGGGCGTTCCTGGCCAGGACGCACGACGAAGGCGCAGCCCATGCGCTGCGTCGAGGAGGAGGACGCCGCCAGGGGCGTCGTGGGCCGGCGAGACCCCACGATTATTTCCCAGACGGTGCACTAAGCACTGGCGACCAACTCCTCCAACTCCTTCCAGGACGCCTCGAGCGGGTGGCGGTCGTTCTGATCCGACCTTGGAGGCCTCCCCCTGCCTCGCTTCCTCCAGTAAGGCTGGCCGTCCCAGAAGATGACGCCTCCCCATACGCCCCACTCGGCCTGTTGCTCAACGGCCAGACGCAGACAGGCCAGCCGCACCTCGCAGCAGTGACATATCTCCTGGGCTAGGGAAAGGTCGTCGGGTATTTCGGAGAAGAAGAGGTCGTGGCGCCCAGAGCCGACGCACCGCCCCTTCTGTAGAACTTGGTACATCTCGGTTACCTCTCAAATCTGGTTTCTGTGGATGGTCTCGATGGTGAGCGGCCAACAGAAAGGCCGCCGGATGGTGAGTCGGCGGCCGGTCGTCTGAGTGGGCTACGAGAGCGCTACTCGATGGGCCGCCTCTGATCGACGCCGACGGTGGTGATGAAGGAAGCGGGTGTGTTCCACGCTTGTCCCTTGGTGCTCAAGCCGAGCATCGGGTACTCCTCACCACCCATGGTGAGATTGTCGGCGGGGATGAGGGTGCGTTCCATTGACCGGCTCAAGTTAAACGAACCGAGGGAGGCCCGTCAAGGTAATTACCGGCTGCCAGGGCGAGAACCCAAAGCCGAAACCCAATCAAGAATTGAGCCAGGAATCTCCCCGCCGTCCCACCAACTCGTCAGCCTCTGACGGGCCCCAGGTGCCCCCCCGATACAGAAAGGGATCGCCGCCGTCGAGAACCGGCTCGTAGACACGCCAGGCCTCCTCGACCTCGTCGGCGCGCACAAACAGCGTCTGATCGCCGATGAGAACGTCGTAAAGCAAGGTCTCGTAGGCCTCCGGAAGTGGCCCGAAGGCGTCGGCGTAGCGGAACCGGAGCGACTGGGTCGCCAGCGTGGTCATCTCACCGGGAGCCTTGACGTCGAACAACAGATCGAAACCCTCCTCTGGCTGGAGAGTTATGAGCAGGACATCGGAGGTCATTTGGCTGGAAACACCGCCGTCGAACAGCGAAACGGGGGGCTGACGAAATGTGACGGCAATCTGGGTCAGCCGCTTGGGCATTCGCTTTCCGGTCCGGAGGTAGAAGGGCACACCCTGCCAGCGCCAGTTGTCGATCCCGAGCTTGAGCGCGACGTAGGTCTCCGTCGTCGATGAGGCATCGACGCCCGGCTCGGACCGGTAGGCCGGCACTCGGGCGCCGCCCACGTCGCCGTCGGAGTACTGGCCCCGCACCAAGTCTCTCGGTTCAACCGGATAGATCGCCCGCAGGACCTTGACCTTCTCGTCGCGAATCTCCTGGGCGCTCAACCGGACCGGCGGCTCCATCGCCACAAGGGACACGACCTGGGTGAGGTGATTCTGAACGATATCTCGCAAAGCCCCGGCGCCGTCGTAGTAGCCGGCCCGAGTACCGACGCCCACATCTTCGGCAACGGTGATCTGGACGTGATCGATCCTCTCACGATTCCACGACGATTCGAACAGCGGGTTGGCGAATCGAAACACGAGAAGGTTTCGGACAGTCTCCTTGCCGAGGTAATGGTCGATGCGGAAGATCTGGTTCTCCGTGAACCAGCGGTGGATCACTCGGTTCAGTTCCGAAGCGGTTGAACCGTTTCGTCCGAAAGGTTTCTCGATGACCAACCTCGTCCAGCCCGGCGACCGATGGAGACCAGCCTCGCCCATTCCTTCCACGGTTCCGGGTACTGCTTCGGGTGGGAGGGCCAGGTAGAAGACCCGGTTGCCCGGCAGTCCGGCGGCACGTTCGAGCTCCGCGATATCTTCCGCGACCGGTGCGAAACCGCCAGCAACCGACAGGTAGGAGAGACGTTGTCGGCACCAAGCGCGCGAACCCTCCAGGGAGCGCCCGGCCGCCACCAACGCCTCGACCGCCATGTTCTGGAATTCCTCGTCGGAAATCTGCTTGTTGCCGACGCCGAGGAGGCGCCAGTTGGCGGGATCCCGCTCCACGAGCGTGTGCACAGCCGGGATCAACTTCTTGCGTGCCAGGTCCCCAGACGCCCCGAAGATCACCAGCAGATGTGAATCCATGCCCGTCAACCCAGCAGCGACTCGGCGAGGACCGCCATCGTGCGCATCCGATCATGCCCGAGGTTCACCCGCAGCACGCGGCGGCCCCTCTGCAGGAGCGCCCGGTAATCGCCGATCGCCTGGGCGGCGATAAGTCCTCCGAAGGTCGCCCCCATCTCGGGGATGGCCAGGTCACGATCGGGTTCGTCGACCAGTTGCAGCACCGCCACCTTGTCGGGCCCGCCCTTGTGTAGTTGGCCGGTGGAATGGAGAAAACGTGGGCCATAGCCGACCGTGGCTACCACGAACAACTGCTCCCGAATTCGCCGGCGCAGGCTCGCCAGCGCGGTGTCCATCTCCAGACCCGGAGCGAGATAGGCATGGATGGCGACATAGTCACCGCGGTCGATCAGGGCAGTCCACTTCTTGAGCGCCTCCGTCAGACCAGTCGCTCCCCGGACCTCGTCAACGCTCTCCCCCCCCCCTGTTTGTAGCGCGGTCCGGGCCAGCTCTTTGGAAAGCTCTACGTCGGGCTGATCGAAGGGGTGCACGCCCAAGGCGGCCCCGGCTACGGCCGTCGCCACCTCCGAGCGCACCATTTCTTGGACCATTCCCCACCTGTCCCGCATACGGATCCGGACGGTGGGATGACCGCCGAACATGCCATCAGCCCGCCCGAACTCGTCCTTGTCTGCTTTAACCGCCAGGTAGGAGAAGAAGCGATCGGGCCCGTAGACCCC
>CAYUKI010000301.1:0-2916 GCA_964445235.1 uncultured Acidimicrobiia bacterium
GGCGGCCAGCCACAGTCCACCCACCGCCGCCCCCGACAGCCTGATGAACCCCCGCCGCGTCAACTGGTTCGAGAGCTGCCCGAGGGTGGCCCTCGGGATCAGGGCGCGAATCGTCTCTAGTTCTCCCATCGCTTCTCCTTCTTGATCGGCTGACTAAGCCGGGTTGGCGGATTCGTTGGCGATCAACAGGTCGGCCTGCCGGTCGCCGAAGATCTGGGCGTGTTCCGCCGCCCACACGCACCAGACCCTTCGGCCTATCTCCATTTTGTCCATCGTGAGCCGCTGACGGCGGCTCAGAATCTCCTTGCCTCCCTCGGTTCTCATCACATGTTGGACCAGGTCGCCGAGGTGAGCCACTGCAAGCACCCTTCCGACCACGGCATTGACGTCACGCCGTGGATCGTCGCTGGTGACCTCCACAGATTCGGGCCGGACGGCCGCCAGGCCCAGTTGGCCATCGACCGCCTCGCTGCCGGCGCGGAGAGCTTGGATTTGCCATTCGGCCCCCTCCAGCCGGCGCCCATCTCCACCCACGATTCCGGGGAAGAAGTTCTGCTGGCCGATGAAGCCGGCGACAAAAGCGGTGGCCGGTCGGTCGTAGATGGTGGCGGGGTCCCCCAGGTGCTCGACGTGGCCGTCCAGCATCACGGCGATTCGATCGGACATCGAAAGGGCTTCTTCCTGGTCATGGGTCACGTAGATGAAGGTGATACCCACCTGGGTCTGGAGGAGTTTCAGCTCGATCTGCATTTCTTGACGGAGTTTGCGGTCGAGCGCCCCGAGCGGCTCGTCGAGGAGGAGCACCGAAGGCCGGTTGACGAGGGCGCGGGCCAGGGCCACCCGTTGTTGCTGGCCGCCGGAGAGCTGGCGCGGCTTGCGGCCGGCGAGCCGGATCATCTGCACCATCTCGAGCGCTTCCCCAACTTGGCGGGCGGTGTCCTCCTTCCCGACCCCCTTCTGGCGGAGACCGTACGCGACGTTTTCGGCCACGGTCATGTGAGGAAACAAGGCGTAATGCTGGAACACGGTGTTTACGTCCCGACGGTATGGGGGCACTCCTTGCACGTCGTTCCCGGAGATGAGTATGCGCCCGGCGTCGGGCTCCTCGAAACCGGCCAGCATCCGAAGCGTCGTGGTCTTGCCGCAACCGGACGGTCCGAGCAGAGACAGGAACTCACCGGGCTGCACGGTCAGATCGAGCCCATCGACCGCCAGGACGGTGCCGAAACTCTTGGTCACGGCACTAAGTTCGACCGACCCGGCTTCGCCCATCCTGCTCCAACGCTGGTTACCACTCGACCAGAGGATAGACAGCCGGGTTGCCGCCGTGCCGCCTATGGGCAGGCTGGCAGACGCACCACGAATCGGGCCCCCGAGGGGCGGCCAGGGTCGACCACAATGGAACCACCGTGGCGTTCGACGATCTCTTTGGTGATCGCCAGGCCCAACCCGACACCGCCACCGTCTTGACCGCCATGAGTGCGGGCATCGTCGAGCCTGGTGAAGCGGTCGAAGATGCGTTCGATCTGGGCCGGGGGGATGCCCGGCCCGTCGTCGGTAACGGTCAATTCCACGGTCGAGTCGTGCTCGGCCAGGCCGATCGTGACCAGGGCGGTGGCATGGCGCACGGCGTTGTCCGTGACGTTCCGGATCGCCCTCGCCAGTTGGTCGGGGTCGCCGCACACCCGAGCGGCCGACACTGCCGAGGTGTCGATCCGGGCTCTTCCGTCGGCGCGCAAACGACGGACGTCGCCGAACACCAGGTCGTCGAGGTCGATCACGTCGCGGCGAGCCGGGCCGGCCACTGCGTCGAGACGGGCGAGCTGGAGAAGGTCTTCCACCAGCCGTTGCATGCCAATGATCTCCTCAAGATTGCTCTGGTGGGTGGCGGCCGGGTCGGCTCCGGCCGGATGGGCGAGGTCGACCTCCAGGGCGCTGCGGATCCTGGTCAGCGGGCTGCGCAGTTCATGAGAGGCATCGGCCACGAACCGTTGTTGGCGAAGTCGGGCTTCCTCCACCCGGTCGAGCATCTCGTTCATGGTGCGGGCTAGGCGGCCCACCTCATCGTCGGTGCTTGGTTCCGGGACCCGACGATGCAATTCGGTCCCGCCGATGGCGGCAACCTCGGCTCGGATCGCCTCGATGGGCGCCAGGGTGCGGCCCACCGCCCACCAGGTGAGGGCCGCCAAGGCGGCCAGCAGCGCCGGTACCGCCACCCCCAACGAGGCCGACAAGGCTCGTGTGCTTTCCACGACATCATCGCGGCTCGCGCCGACGTGAATAGCGAGGCCGGTGCCGCCGAGCTGGATCCGCCGCGACATCAACCGAAACGAGCCGTCGTCGATTGAGAGCTTCGCGGTGGCGAACACGTCCCCGCTCTCGGGCAGATCGGCGATGGCAGGAAGTCCGGCCAGGTTGCTCGAGGCGGCCAGCACCTCGCCATCGACTCTCACCACCTGGGCGACGGCGTCGGTGTCCCCCTGGTCGGCCAGCACTTCGGGGAGCTGTCCACCGGTGATGGTCGTAGCGAGGTCATCGACGCGCAGCCGCAGGCTCTCGTCGAGGTTGGCAGTGAGTATCCGGTGTTGGGCGATCACGAGGCCGACCGCGGTGACCACCAATACCAAGGCGGCGGCGAGGGTGGCGCCGGCGGTAACCCGCCCGCGAATCGTGCCTCGGCCGCTTCGTTCAGCTGCCATCGGAGTCGATCCGATAACCGGCGCCTCGCACGGTCTGGATGGTGTGGGTGCCGAAGGGTTCGTCGATCTTGAGACGCAGCCGCCGTACGTAGACCTCGACGATGTTGGGGTCGCCGTCGAAATCGTATTCCCACACCCCGTTCAAGATGTCCAGCTTGGAGATGGCCTGACCGGCTCGTCTGGCCAGGAACTCGAAGACCTCGAACTCCCGAGCGGT
>CAYUKI010000302.1:0-2904 GCA_964445235.1 uncultured Acidimicrobiia bacterium
GGCAGCCGCCGGGCCGCCTCACTGGTCGGTCCCTCGGCCGATTCGATATAGGCTGGCAGAGGGTCGTGCCCTTGCATCCGGAGCGACTCCGACCACAACTCCGCCCTGCCGCCCTCGGTGGCGAAACCACCTTGGGCGTAGGGGAGGAGCGGGTCGGGAAGGTCGAGGCGCACCCAACCCTGTTTTCGCAGCAGGTCGACATCGACGTTGCGAAGCCCCAAGCGGATCAGACTCTCGTCGTCGAGAGAGAACTCGGGGTCGTAGAACCCCATCGAACCGGCGAGGCGCCGCCAGAGCTCGGTGTTGGGGACCGCCTCCCCAAGGGGGGGGATCGCCGCCTCGTTCCAACCCAGGTATAGATGTCCCCAGGCAGGGATCACGTCGAGGTGTTCGAGCTCGGTGGTGGCCGGGAAGATCACGTCCGCGTACCGAGCGGTGTCGGTGAGGAACTGCTCGCTTACCACTGTGAAGAGGTCCTCGCGCACTAGGCCTTGACGGATTTGGGCGGCGTTGGGGACCGACACGAGAGGATTGCCATTCCAGACGAACAGAGCATGGATCCCGACCGCTGGGTCGACGAGCACCCGGCCCAGATGGTTCATGCTGATCGCCCGGGTGGTCGCCGGGACATCGAACACCGATTCGTCCACTTGTTCGCCGAACCACGACCCGACCGATCGGCACAACCCCCCCCCAAGATGCCGCCAGTCGCCGGTGAGGAGGGGTAGGCAGGCGAGGGTACGGTAGAACATCGCTCCGTTCTCGTGGTGCTCGGGGCCGATCAGCGTGCGGATGAAGCTCGGTCGGGTGGTGCCGTAGGCGCGGGCGAAACGCTCGATCTCGGAGGCTTCCAGGCCGCAGACCTCGGCGGCCCGCACCGGCGTCCACTCTGCCACCCGGTCCACCAACTCGGTGTATCCGAGCGTGTGACGGGAGACGTAGTCGCCATCGACCAGGCCGTCGCGCACCAGCACATGCATGATCGCCAGCATCAACGCCACGTCGGTGCCCGGCAGCGGCTGGATGAACCAGTCGGCGGCCTCGGCGGTGATGGTGCGGATCGGATCTATCACCACAACGGGCGCCCCCCCGGCCCGGGCCTCCTCGATGAAAGGCCAGAGATGGCGGTTGGTGAGCCGCGTGTTCGTCCCCCACAAGATCACCAGCTTGGCGTGCCGGACGTCGATGGGATCTGCGCTCCGACCCGAGCCGTAGGTGGCCGTCACACCGGCCCGGGCGGTTTGGCCGCAGAGCGACCCGGTCAGCCGCGACGCTCCCAGGCGGGCAAAGAAACGGCGGTCGAGCGACGACATTTGGATCAAACCCTGGGTGCCGGCGTCCCACCAAGGGAGGATCGCCTCACCACCATGCCGGGCGACCACCTCGGTCAACTTGGCTGCCACCACCGACAACGCCTCGTCCCATCCGACCTGCCTGAACTCGCCCGATCCCTTCGGTCCCACCCGGAGCAGAGGATGGAGGATCCGGTCGGGGCTGTAGACCCGGTCGAGGAAGCGATTCACCTTTGGGCAAAGCTCGCCTCTCGAGTAGGGGTGATCCTGATTGCCTCGCAACTTCACCGCCAGGCCGTCTTCGACGGTCGCTACCCAACCGCACGAGTCTGGGCAAGCGGGATGGCAGGTTCCGAGCACGGTGGCCATCAGCGAATGCTACCGGGGCTTGGTGTGTCCGCAGGTCCCGTAAGTGCCGCTGGGAACAGGCGAGCTTGTGCCACACGGGGCCCGAGGTGCCTCCTGGCTACCGCCCGCCTACTGCCTTTGCGCCGTCAGTAGTTGTAGAAGCCCCGCCCGCTCTTTCGGCCGAGAATGCCTGCTTCCACCATTCTCACCAGCAGGGGGGGGGCGGCGTAGAACGGCTCCTTGTATTCGTCGTACAGGACGTCCGCTACCGCCTTCATGGTGTCGAGGCCGATGAAATCGGAGAGTTCGAGCGGTCCCATCGGGTGGTTGGCGCCGAGTTTCATGCCGGTGTCGATGTCCTTGGCCGTTGCGATGCCCGCCTCGTACATGCGGATCGCACCGAGCAAATAGGGGACCAGCAACAGATTGACGACGAATCCTCCCCGGTCCTTGGCGTGGATGACGGTCTTGCCGAGGCGCTCCCGCACGAAGTCCGCCGCCCGGTCGGCGGTGGCGGGATCGGTGAGAATGGTGGTCACCAGTTCCACCAGGCCCATGATCGGCACCGGGTTGAAGAAATGAAGTCCCACGACTTGTCCCGGCCGGCTGGTGACGGCGGCGAGGCGAGTGATCGGAATTGACGAGGTGTTCGAGGCCAGCACCGCCTCGGGAGTGGCGACCACCTTGTCGAGGGTGGCGAAGATGCCCTTCTTGACGACCTCGTCCTCGGTGACTGCTTCGACGACGATCTCGCGGTCTGCCATGTCGCCGAGGTCGAGCGTGTAGGAGATGCGCGCTAGAGCGGCGTCTCGGTCGGCTTGAGCCAACTTTCCTTTCTCCACCGCCTTGGAGAGGGATTTCTCTATGCGCGCACGGCCGGCGGCGAGCGGCCCATCCCCGGCCTCGTGCACGAGGACATCGCACCCGGCCCTGGCGCACACCTCGGCAATCCCCGAGCCCATCAGCCCGGCACCGATGACTCCCACCCGCTCCATCACGTCGTCCTTTCTTGCTGGGCCGCGATGATGGCACAACAGTCCGTGGTCATCGATCGCCCGGCTACCTCACCTTTCTGCACAATGTGCAGAAACTGTGTCTAATACAACAATCTGCACAATGTGCAGATTGTGGCCGGCCTCGGCGTCCCGTCCCGCCTACGTTGTATGGCCCGTTCGCAGGTGGCAGGCGGCGACGTGAGTGGGGTCATCGGCGGCGGGGAGCAACGTCGGGACCTCGAGGTCGCACAAGCCTGACTTAGCGATCG
>CAYUKI010000303.1:0-2901 GCA_964445235.1 uncultured Acidimicrobiia bacterium
CTGGCGCAAACCACCAGGGCGTCGATGTCGTCGGCGGCCAGGCGCTCCCGGATCTTCCGGAATCGGCGGTCGATCTCGGCCCTGGTGGGCTGGGGAATGTCTAGAGCTGCCATGAAGCCTCCAATCCCCGGACCAGCGCCAACGCGATCCGGTTGAACGGGGTGGGAACGCCGGTCTGCTCTCCGAAGCGGACGATGCCGCCATTGAGCAGGTCGATCTCTGTTGGCCGCCCCCCGAGAACGTCCTGGAGCATGCTGGGTTTATGGTCGAGTGCCACCGCGATCGAGCTCTCCAATAGGGCGGCGGGGTCGGTTTCCATCTCGACCCCGAGCGCCGCCGCCACCTGCTTGCCCTCGTCGATCACCCGGTCCATAACCCAGCGGACATCGTCGTTGAGGCACGCCCTCCCGTGGGGAAGCCGGGTGAGGGAGCAAAGGGCGTTGGAGGCGGCGTTGAAGATCAACTTGGTCCATTGCGCTCCTCTGGCATCTTCAAGCGCCACCGTCTCCATCCCGCTCCGGGTGAGCACCTCCGCCAGTCGCCGTACCTCGCTCATGGCGGCCGGCTTCGGCTCGAAAGGGCCGATCCAGGTCTTACCGGCCGCGTCCCACTGGACAACCCCCGGCTCGAGCAGCCTGCCGGCGGGAAAGGTCGTCCCCCTGATCACCCTGGGGACGTACTCGGCGATGACCTCCTCGTTGCCCACCCCGTTCTGCACCGAGCACACCGATCCTCCCGCCAAGGCAGCCGAGGCGGCCTCCATGGCCGGCCGGGTGTACATGCCCTTGGTGGCGACCACCCCGAAGTCACAGGTGGGCAGTTGCGAGGGGTCGGTGGTGGCCCGGGGATAAGAATGCACTTCACCCAACCCGACCAGGCGTAGGCCTTCGCGGTTGATGGCATCGACGTGCTCTCCGGAGACGTCATATGCCCACACCTCGACATCTTCGAGTCCGGCCAGGTGGGCGGCGAAAAGGCTTCCGACCGCCCCGCAGCCGATTATCCCGATCCTCACCGAGCCTCCTGGTCGTCGTAGGAACGGTCCCTGGCCTTGACCAAGCGGTAGAGGGACCGGGAGAGCGGTACCGCCACCCCTAACCGGTCCGCCTCGGCCACCAGCGAGCCGAGTATGAAGTCGATCTCGGTCTTCTGGCCGGCCCGCACGTCGGCGAGCATCGAGGGTATGTGGGCGTACTCCTCGTCGTGGGTGGCGCCGATCTGTACCGCCCGGCAGTTCATCTCCCAGGGGTCTTCGAAAAGCTCGACCCCGGCGGCGGCGGCCACTCGTTTACCCTCCTCGATCAAATCGAAGATGAGATGCCCGAGGTCGGTGGGCCGCTCCCGCCGGCCGAACAGCTTGACATGGGGGAGGTCGCTGAGGGCAGCAACGCTGTTCACCGAGGCGTTGAAGATCAGCTTGGACCACTGTGCGGGCCGCAGGTCGGGGAGAACCTCGGCCTTGAGCCCGCTCCGGATGAAGAGGTCCCCTACCTCTCTTGCCGTTTCAAAGCGCGCCCGGCTTTCAGGGTACGGGCCGATCCAGGTGGCGGTGTCAAGCTCGTAGTGGACGTGGGAGTCCGATTCACGGGTGCCGCTCATGAAGGTCACCGACGAGATCACCTCCCAACCACCGTGCCGGTGGACCACCTCCTCGGCGCCGATCCCGTTCTGAATGGTCATCACCACCGCCTCCGGGAAGCGCCCCTCGATCGCCTTGGCGGCCTCGACGATCTGGGTGGCCTTGGTAGCGACGATGATCAGGTCGAGGGAAGGGAGGCTGGCCGGATCGGTGGTGGCGAACAGCCTGGTCACCAAGTCGGACTTTCCCGAGATCCGCAACCCTTCGCGGTTGAGGGCGGCTGCGTGCTCGGGCCGGCGGGTCAGCACATAGGCCTGCGCAGTCCGGCCGAGGTGACCGGCGCAGAGGCTGCCGATGGTACCGGCCCCTATCACACCCACCGAACCGATCGGTGTCACCGAAAGTCCTCGGGAACCGAACAGAGCTTTTCGGAACCGTCGGCGGTGACAAGGAAGTTGTCCTCCAGGCGGAGGCCGCCGCCTCCCTCCCAGTAAATGCCCGGCTCGACCGCCAGGACCATTCCGGCCCGCATCACTTCGGCGCTCTTGGGGTGTGCCCAAGGCGGTTCGTGGGCTCTGGCACCGACCCCGTGGCAGACGAAGTGGGAAGGTTGGCCCGGATATCCGGCTTCGGCGGTCCTCGCCCGAATCAAGCCGTCCAGCTCGGCAAGGGAGGCGCCGTCGCGCATGTATTCGCCGGTCGCCTCTTTGAAGATGCCGAGCAGGGTGTCGAGCAGCCGGCTGTACCTGGGGGTGAGGGTGCCGGGGCAGAGGTTTTTGGTGAGGTCGTTCCAGTACCCGTCGGTGCAGGTCCAGATCTCCATCAAGGTCGGTTCGTTGGCTTGCACCGTGGTGGGTTTGGTCTGGGTAAAGGTCTGGATAGATGGTCCCGACCACACCAGGGTGAACGCCCTGGCCATATCAACCTTGTCCCGAAAGCCGATGCCGTGGTGATGGATGTAGCCCTCGTAGATGGCGGCCACCTCGGCGTCCATCATTCCCGGGCGGATCCTGCCACGAAGGTGGGCGATTGCCTCCGCGGCGAGATCGTTGGTCAGCCTCATCCGCTCGATCTCTTGGGGAGTCTTGATCATCCGCAGGTTGGTGAGCATCGGGGTGCAGTCCACCACCTCGGCCGCCGCCTGCTCCAAGGCGTGGAAGAACCCATGCCAATAAACGGTCGGCTCACCGGTCATCCGTTCGGGCGTCTGGACGGCGTTGGAGACCTCAACCCCCACCCGGCGTCCGAGCCCCCGTTTGCTCAAGGCCCTGATCGCCAGCTCAAGGGCGCGGATGTACGGAGGACGGGCATCGTCGGGGTCA
>CAYUKI010000304.1:0-2901 GCA_964445235.1 uncultured Acidimicrobiia bacterium
CGACACGGCCGCTGACACCATCAGCCTCGACATCGGCCCGGCAGCTGCGTTCTTTGTTCCGGACTACGATCCGGGCACGACAATGCTGCTCGACGGCGCCGGCGCTGTTGTGGCTGACATCGAGGGTGCAATCAACATTGGCGATACGGTGATTTACCAGGCAGCAGATGCGGGTACGAGCACAACGGCCAGTTTGAACCTGAAGCCGGGTGCAGTTTCTGGTAACCCCGCGGCTCTCGTTGCAGGTACATCGATCACCATCACGTTCGATGCCAACGGACCCGCTTCGGCGACAATCAATCACACCAATGCGGTTGATCCGAGGATCGTCAACTACGCTGGGATTGCAAGCAACACTGCCGTTGTTTACCAAATCAACGGTTCAGTCGTGCTCATCGGGCCCTTCGAGGCGGCGGTGGGTGGAATCATCGGCGGGTTGTCAGGAACCGTGGCGGTTTCGGATTCCGGAACCAATACAGTTTGGAACGTCACCAGCCCGTAAACCAACCTCCTGAGCTAACTGTCAGGACCGAAATTGAGAGCCCCGGCTTCGGCCGGGGCTCTCTTCTCTTCAACCTCCGCCACCTGTCCGGCGTGCTCGTGGGGTCTCCGTCTTAGGCCAGATTCTCAAGCCGGGCGTATTGCTGGTTTAGGAGACCATCGCCATGCTCGGTCCATTGGACTCGACCTTGCACGAGGTGAACTTCGGACCTCGGTGTATAGGCTCCCCATCTGTGGCTGGTTGCGTTCGCCCCATGAGGGAAATTCGATGACGAGGCGGTTACGGGCCGACCCCATCTCCGTCTTCCAGCGAGTGACGGTGGGCGTGGCGGTTGTGGGGTCAGCCCTGATCGTCTCCACCCGCGCTCTCGACCCCATCCAGCTTCCAAAGCTGACCTGGGCAGGGGTGTGCACGCTGGTGGTGCTGGGTGCCGGGGGGCTGCGGCTTGCCACCTCGGGCCGGATCCGTGTGCCGTCTGGGCCATTCCCCCTTGCGGTGGCCGGTCTGCTGGCTGCCTGCCTCCTCGCCACCCTCACCGCTCCCGAACCCAGCCGTGCCCTCCTCGGGACATACTCTCGGTGGGCGGGCTCGGGGGCGTACTTCATCTACGCGGTGCTCGGACTGGCGACCGCGGTCGCCTTCGCCGGGGATGCGGCCACCCGCCGTCTCCCTCCGATCGTGGTGGGAGCGGGCGCGGCGGTCGCCGCTTATGGCCTTCTCCAGGCCGCCGGTCTCGACCCCATGCCCTGGAGGGCGGTCTACGGGGATGCGGTGGTCTCCACTTTGGGGAACCCCAACTTCGCCTCCGCCTTCATGGGAATCACGGTCCCCATCGCAGCCGCCATCGTCCTCGACCCCGGGAGGGGGAAGGCGGCACGGAGCACGGCAGGTGTAGCGCTCGTAGCTCTCAGTGGCGCCATCCTCCTCACGCAGTCCCTGCAAGGCCTCCTGGCTGCCGCCGGGGGACTTTGGTTGCTCGCCCTTGCCTGGGTGCTTGGCCGCGAGGATCCCCTTCGGCGTCTCCTCATCCGGGTGTGGATGGTGGGGACCGCCCTGGGAGCGGTCGCTGCCGGCGCCTTCCTCGCCACGGCCGGACCTCCCCGCACCCTGGTCCTCCGTACCTATTATTGGCGCGCCGCCCTGGCAATGGCGGCCTCCGATCCCTTCACCGGTGTGGGACTAGGCGGCTACGGGGACCACTTCCGCGCCTATCGACCCCTCGCGATGTGGCAGGAGCTGGGGACGACGGTGACGGCCGACAGTGCCCATTCGGTCCCGCTACAGATGTTGGCCGAGGGAGGCATCCCCCTGGCCCTCGCCTACCTGGGGCTGGTGGGGACGGTGGCAGTGGCCCTTATCCGCGGCCTTCGCACCTTTCGGGGCAACAGCCTCATCCGCCTCGGCGGCCTCGGAGGAGCGTGGGCTGCGTATCAGCTCCAGTCGCTGGTAAGTATCGATGTCCCGTCTCTCGCCCTCCTCCACATGGTCATGGCCGGAGGGATCTGGGCGGCCACGGCCGGCGAATCAGAGGAGGTACGCGGAAAACGGCGGTCGGCTCGCCCGTCCGCCCGGATGGCAGGAATCGGCATTCTTGCGTTGGTTGTCGTGGGGGCCTTGGCCGTGATCCGACCCTACCGGGCCGACCTCTGGGCTCGGCGGGGGGCCAGGGCGGCTGTAGAGGACGTCGAAGGTGCGGTGGATGCTCTCACTCGGGCAGTGGCGATTGCCCCCTGGGAGGCGAGGTACTTCTTCGAGCGGGGCGCCACCTTCGATCAGGCGCAGCGTTGGGAGGAGGCGCTTGTCGACTACGAGCGGGCCGGTCGGATCGCACCACGCTATTGGGAGGCGGTGCTGAGCGCCGCCCGTCTTTCGGCCTTCCTCGGCGCTCACGACAAGGCCGCTGCTTGGTATGGGCAGGTTCTCGTGATCGAGCCCGAAGCACCCGACTTCAAGGTCGAGGTAGCCAACTTCTATCTGGTGACCGGGAAACCCGGACCGGCAGGGTCCCTATTGGAGGAGGCGGTGGCGCTAGTCCCCGACCGGGCGGAGTGGTGGCTGCTGCTCGCCCAGGCCCGCCGGGAGACGGGCGACCTCCAGGGGGCAGATGCCGCCACCGCTCGGGCGGCCGAACTGTCCGGGTAGGAGACCGACCCGAAGAACCGTCGTCGGGTACCATCGCCCTGCTTCGGAATGGCATCTCCTCCGCACATCGCTCGCGATAAGTCTGCCTCGGCTGACACCCGCTTCGAGTTCGGCACCAACTGGCGCCGCCTCCTTGTGATGATCGACGAGGGCCGGATCGGGCAGGCGGTGCACTCGTTACAACAGCTTCTCGACGTCGACCGCCTGGACGGGTCGTCTTTCCTCGATGTCGGATGCGGCTCGGGACTTTTCTCCCT
>CAYUKI010000305.1:0-2899 GCA_964445235.1 uncultured Acidimicrobiia bacterium
GTGGGGCTCACACCCGAGCGGATCGTCGGGATGACGGGCCGAAGCCGCAACGTCACCCTCGCCGATCCGGCGGCGCTGTTCCAGACCCTGGCTTCGGCGGAAGGTCTCACCGCCCAAGCCTCCACCTTCGGTCGAGCGGAGGTGGTCAAAGAGGTGGCGGCGGCGCTCCCGGAGGGCGGCACCCGCTCCGAGATCGACGCCTTGTGCGACGAGTTCCTCCGGACCCGTGAAGTCGTCCCGCTCCTTTCCCCCGGTGACACCCAACATGTAGAGGTTGCCGAGGACCTCGACGAGGGCGAGCCTGAGCGACTCAACTACGCAGGGGACCAGCCGATGCGTCGTCGGGACGGCACGATCTTCCCCGGCACCACGCTCCGCCTGTACACGACCGCCGAGCTTTTGGCCACCGAGGAGCGGATCGTGCAACGGGCACTCGACGGCATCGGCGCGGGCCAATGGAAGGCGCCGGAGCGTCTGGTAAAGGCGACTTTGCGACGCCGGCGCCGCCTCACCGAAGGTCAACGGGAGATGGTGCGCCGTCTCGCCACGTCGGGCAACGCCGTCGACGTCGGGGTGGGCCCGGCGGGAACCGGCAAGACCGCGGTGATGGACCTGATCGGTCAGCTCGCCATGGTGACCGGCGCCCCGATCCTCGGCGCAGCGCTGGCCGCCCGGGCCGTCGCCGGCCTCGAAGCCGCCTCCGGCATCCCCTCCACCACCCTGACCCGACTCATCGCCCAGACCCGCCACGGTGGCGGCCTCCCCTCCGGTGTGGTGGTGGTAGTTGACGAGGCTGGCATGGTCGGGACCCGCCTGCTCGCCGCCGTGTCCGACCTGGTCGACGCCGCTCAGGGCAAGCTGATCCTGATCGGCGACGACCGTCAGCTACCCGAGATCGACGCCGGGGGTATGTTCCGGACCCTCATCCGTCGCCTCCCGGCGGTAGAACTCAACGAAAACGTCCGCCAAACCGCTGGATGGGAACGCGTCGCCCTCACCCAACTCCGGGCAGGATCCGTCGACCAAGCCGTCGACGCATACCTGCGACGGGGCCGGCTCATCGTCGGCACCAACCGGGAAGAAACCATCGCCCAGGCGGTGCGAGACTGGCACCGCTACGTCCAATCCGCCGGTGACCTAACCGAGGCGCTGTTGATCGCCTACGGCAACGACACGGTGGCCGAACTCAACCAACGAGCCCGAGCGTTCCATCTCGCCTCGAAACGACTCCACGGGCCCGTCCTCCAAGCAGGCGAGCAAGCCTTCCAGGCCGGCGACCGGATCCTCTGCCTCAAGAACCACACCCGCCTCGGTGTCCTCAACGGTGACCTCGCCACCATCGTCGCCGTCCAACCCCACGACAGCTCTGTCATGATTCGGCTCGACCGCCACGGCGCCACCCGGGACCTGCCCGGCTGGTATCTCAGCCAGGGCAACGTCGACTACGGCTATGCAATGACCGGCCATAAGGCCCAAGGTGTCACCACCAGCCGCACCTTCACCGTCATCACCGGCCCCACCGACCGGGAATGGGCCTACGTCGCACTCAGCCGCGGCCACCAAGCCAACACCCTCTACCTCGCCGCCACCGGAGCCGACGACCGGGACTGCACCCACCTCACCCGCCAGGCGCCCCGTCACCTTGCCGACCAGCTCGCCTCGGCGCTCAATCGCAGCTCGGCGCAGATCGCCGCCCTCGATTGCATTCCCCGACCTGGCATCGGCCCTGCCCCAGGACCACTTGAGCCGCCGCCTCCGAGCAGCGACGTGGCAGCCCGGGTCTCCTGGCTCGTCGCCCAACGCATAGCCAAGCGCCAACCCCAGCCGCCGGAAATCGGCCTCACCGCCCATCGATGATCACGACCATTCCATGTGGTTACGAATGTGTCCCCGATTGCCGGTTCCAGAACGGGTGGATCGGTAAATTCTGAGCTCGTGGGACGCGCATTATGCGCTGGTCTCGTGCCACTCGGATAGATACCGTTTGCTATGTGACAACGATTCTCACGTGCACCACTCCTGAGTTCGCTCTCTTGGCATCTGACCGCGCCGTGTCCTACGGCACATCACAAGGCATCGAGGGGTCGAAGGACAGGATCAACAAGACTGTCGTTTTGCACGGGCAGTTCTTGCTTGGGGTTACAGGGTTTGGAGAGCTAGACGGCCTACCAATCGATGAATGGATACTTGAGGCCCTGAACGGTGGCAGTCCCGAGATTTGGCCTACCAAGCTGGCCGAGCAAGCAGCCCGCTCCATTGGCAGAATCCGGGCCTCGGCGAAGAGGAAGCATCACACTTTCGCTGCTGTCGGCTTTGCACCATCCAGTCGAGGGCTCTCAGCACCACGGCACCCACTCCGGTTAGTCATCAGTAACGCCATGGACCCGCAAGGGGCGAGGCTCGATATCGCCGCCACACGGTTCACTGTCACGAGCCACCAACAACCGGAACACAAGTGGGCTGACATCGCCGCGTACGGGCAGCCTCCACCGGAGACGGTACTGAGAGATGCCGAACGTATCCTTCGGAAGTACGAGGACCGCAACAAGGGCGCTGCCCAGGGCTGCATTGAGTTACTCGGTCGACTCATTTCGGAGGTGTCTCTACGGAGCCCTATGGTCAGCAGCGCATGTCTTGTCTCAGTGTTGCCAAAGGCGGCCGTCGGAACGGGCAACATCGACATACCAGTCGGAACCGCGGCCCATGTAAGCGAGGATGCAATCACCTGTCTGAACTACATAGGCACTGAAGACCAGCGCATCGCCTACATGCCTGCCACGATTTTTCCCGGGGGGTCAATGGCAAAGGAGGGCTTTTTCGCGCCATCGGGGACTCGGCCACCAATGCCATTCGCCAACAGGCCCCAGAGCTAGATATCAAAGAGGGTAGCTCCAAATCA
>CAYUKI010000306.1:0-2814 GCA_964445235.1 uncultured Acidimicrobiia bacterium
ACCGTTCGCCTGGCTGTCCGAAGATGGTGAGGCCGCCGGGCTCGGCGTCTGCCACCTCGTATTGGGCGCCGTCGAAGCCACGCGCCCGGAGGTCGGAGGACTGCTCGGCAGCAGGTGGCCGCTCGACCTCCGCCACCCACCAGGCCCGGGGGGGGGACATTCGTCGCAGCCGCCGCTCGGCGACGAACCGAGGAGACAAGAGAGATTGCGCCACTCCCGGGCCGACCACCTCCCGCAGAGCCGACAAGGGATCGAAGGCAAGTTGGCAGTGCCCCTCGTCGTCGAAGGACCACGCCGGCTGATGCGAGAGGGAGACCTGCCAGACCACCCGATTGGAGGCGATCGTGAACCCCTCGTAGCTCATCGCCGGTACCGAGCGGCCTGCTGGCGAGCGAGACCCAAAACCTTCCGAACCGGGCGGTTCCCCCGCAGCCAGGAGATCACCGAGCGATTGCCGAGGTCGGCTTGTTTCGCGGTCAGCCAACCAGCAACGGTCCACTCGTCAACGGTGTCGGGATCGAAAGCCTGGATGACGTCCGCCAGCCCCGAGATGATCTCCCCTCCCTCGTGAAACTGACTGCGCGGATATACCCACTCCCCGTCGGCGGTGCGAAGGGCCAGCAACGTGCGCCGTTGTCGTCGCTCGGCGAGAGCCTGGCGAGAGATGCCGCCCAGGAGCTGACAGGCGGAATTAGTGGTGACGACCGGCCCAAGCTGACGGTCCCACAACGAAGGCTCGGGTAGGACGGCCATCATGAGATCGACTACGTCGTCGGCCGACCCGAGGTCGGTGAGCTGGCGCCCCGATTGCTCGTAACGTTCGGATAGCAACACCAGCCTTTCTTGAATTCGAGCTGCGACCGAAGCGGCGAAACGCGCTGGAGAACTCACCCGACGGATCATACAAGTCAAGGTCGTCAGGGTCGGCGCAGGGCACCGGGCCCCCCCGCAATCTGACATACTGACTCGATGGGCTCTTTCCGGCGCGCCGTCATCATGATCATGGATTCGTGCGGAGCCGGAGCGGCACCCGACGCCGCAGAATACGGCGACGAGGGCGCCGACACCCTCGGCCACACCGCGAGGATGGTGGGGGGGCTCGATCTGCCGTATCTCACCCAGGCCGGGCTCGGCAATCTCCACGGTGGCATCCTCGGTGTGCCATCGGTGGCCCATCCCACCATGGCTTATGGCCGGCTCACCGAGCGCTCGGCGGGGAAGGACTCCACCACTGGCCATTGGGAGATTGCCGGCCTCGTCACCTCCGAACCCATGGCGACCTTCACGACGGCCGGCTTCCCTGACGAGCTGGTGACGGCCGTGGAGCGCGATTCCGGGCATCGGTTCATCGGCAACCATGCCGCCTCCGGAACGGTCATCCTAAATGAGCTGGGTGACGAGCACGCCCGCACCGGGGCGCTGATCCTCTATACCTCGGCCGACTCGGTCTTTCAGATCGCCGCCCACAAGGAGGTCATTCCCCTCGAAGAGCTGTATCGGGTGTGCCGGATCGCCCGGGAGCACTGCAACCGTTACGGCATCGGCCGGGTGATCGCCCGGCCGTTCGAGGGGGAACCCGGCGCCTACCGGCGAACCTATGAACGGCAGGACTTTGCCATTCCCCCCCACTCACCCACGCTGCTCGACCATGCCAAGGCCGCCGGTCTGCGGGTCCACGGCATAGGCAAGATCGAAGACCTCTTTGCCGGCCGCGGCCTCACCGAGGCGACACATACAGAAGGCGACGAGGACGGTCTGGTCAAGACCGGCCAGGCCCTCAACGACGCCTCCCCCGGGATCATCTTCACCAACCTGATCGATCTGGACATGGTGTACGGACATCGCGAGAACCCGGCTGGCTACGCCGAAGGACTTCGGCTGATCGACCGTCACCTGCCCACGATCGTCGAGCACCTCGGAGCCGATGACCTCCTTTTCATCTCCGCCGATCATGGCAACGACCCCACCGACGGGTCCACCGACCATACCCGCGAGTACGCCCCCCTACTAGTGGCCGGACGGCGAGCGGCCGGAGTGGACCTAGGGGTCCGCGAGCAGTATTGCGACGTCGCCGCCACCATCGCCGAGGGAATGGGGCTTCCGCCTCCGGCCGTCGGCCGTTCCTTTCTCGGAGCCTTGCGATGAACGCCGTCGAGCTCATCGAGAGGAAGCGGGATGGTGGACGGCTCTCCGATAGCGAGACCCAATGGCTCATCCGTTCGTACGTGGATGGCTCGGTAGCCGACTATCAGATGGCGGCGATGGCGATGGCGATCTTCCTGCAGGGGCTGGACGGCGACGAACTGGCGGCCTGGACGCTGGCGATGCTGCGGAGCGGTCAAGTGCTCGACCTGGGTAGGGTCGAACGCCCCAAGATCGACAAGCACTCCACCGGCGGGGTCGGCGACAAGGTCTCCATCGCTCTCGCCCCGATGGTGGCGGCCTGCGGGGTGGCGGTGCCGATGATGTCGGGGAGGGGGCTCGGCCACACCGGCGGGACGCTCGACAAGTTGGAGTCGATACCCGGGTTTCGGACCAGTCTCGACCCCGCCGAGTTCGGCCGGGTCCTCGAACAATGTGGTCTCGTCCTGGCCGGACAGTCCGAGACCCTCGTCCCTGCCGATCGGAAGCTGTACGCGCTGCGCGACGCAACCGGCACGGTCCCTTCCATCCCCCTCATCGCCTCCTCGATCATGTCCAAGAAGCTCGCCGAGGACCTCGACGGTTTGGTGCTCGACGTCAAGGTGGGTTCGGGGGCGTTCATGAAGGATGTGCCCCGGGCCCGTCGGCTGGCGACCACCATGATCGGCATCG
>CAYUKI010000307.1:0-1423 GCA_964445235.1 uncultured Acidimicrobiia bacterium
CGGCTGGTTGCAGGCCCGCGCGCAGGTGTTCTTCATCGCCGGGGCCCTTTACTTCCTCACCCCACTGGTCGCTACCGGCTATTGGTCGCTCAAGGCCGAGAAGGACAAGCTGGGGTTTGAGGCCTACAGGCGCATCTTCGACGACCCCGAGTTCGCCAGATCATTCTTGGAGTCGATAGTGAACGCAGCGGCTGCCATCGTCCTGAGCCTCCTCATCATCGTCCCGACCGCCTACTGGGTGACACTGCGGATCCCGCGGCTGAGGACGGTGGTCGAGTTCATCACTCTGCTGCCTTTCGTGATCCCCGGCGTCGTCCTGGTGTTCGGCCTGATTCGGCTGTACAGCCGACCGCCGCTGCTCCTCACCGCCACCTATGGAAGTTCTCGAGTGCTCCTGGTGTGCGCCTACGCCTGCTTGTCCTTTCCTTACATGTATCGCTCGGTCGACAACGGCTTGCGAGCCCTGAACGTCCGGTCCCTCACCGAGGCTGCTCAGAGCCTGGGAGCGGGTTGGGCGACCATCATCGGCAGGGTCATCCTCCCTAACCTGCGAGTGGCATTGCTGTCGGGAGCGCTGCTCACGTTCGCGATCGTCATCGGCGAGTTGACCATTGCTCTTTACATGGCGCAAAGGACGTTTGGGCCCTTCATGGCCGACCTGGTGCGCAACAAGGTTTACGAACCGGCCGCCGTCGCCATAGTCGCGTTTGCACTCACCTGGGCGGCGATGGGCGTGATCGCCTGGCTCACCCGGGCCCGCAAGACGGTGGCACGGTGAGCGGCGCCTCTCTCGCCCTCAGTCACGTTCGCAAGGAGTTCGCCGACTCGGTGGCAGTCGAGGATTTCAACCTCGAGGTGGCAGGTGGAGAGTTCGTTGCGTTGCTTGGACCATCGGGGTGTGGCAAGACCACCACGCTGCGAATGATCGCCGGATTCGAAATCCCCTCGGCGGGCACCATCGATCTGGCCGGAGAAGACATCACGCATAAGAAGGCCAACCAGCGCAACGTGGGGATGGTCTTTCAGTCATACGCGTTGTTCCCCAACCTCAGCGTGGCCGGGAACATCGCCTTTGGGTTGAAGCTGCGAAAGCAGCCGGCTGCCGACAGAAACCAAAGGGTCGCCGAACTGCTCGACCTGATCCACCTCCCCGACAAGGGAAACGCCTATCCCCACGAGTTGTCCGGCGGTCAGCAACAGCGGGTGGCCCTGGCACGGGCACTGGCGATCAACCCCCAGGTGCTGCTGCTGGACGAACCGCTTTCAGCCCTCGATGCCAAGATCCGCGACGAGCTACGCCAGGAGATCCGGCGGATCCAATCCACGCTCGGCATCACCACCATCTACGTGACCCACGATCAGGAAGAGGCAATGGCGCTCTCCGATCGGGTCGTGGTGATGAGCCGGGGTGTCATGGAGCAGG
>CAYUKI010000307.1:1433-2799 GCA_964445235.1 uncultured Acidimicrobiia bacterium
CGGACCGCCCTTCGAGATATACAACTACCCACAGACTGCGTTCGTGGCATCGTTTGTCGGCAAGTTGAACCAGTTGCCGGTGACCGTGCTGGACGCCGGTGCTGGGAGACTGCGGCTGGGTTCCGCCGAATTGCACACCAGCTCACCGATCAACCTTGCCAACGACACTCCGACGGCCCTGATGCTCCGACCCGAGGAACTGGGCATCGGCACCGAAGACGAGAACCGTCTGGTGGGAACCGTCGAGACGGTGACCTTCCTCGGTGCCATCGTGCGAGTGCGAGTCCGGGTCGGAGAACATTCGGTCACCATGGATCTGTTCAACGAGCGGCTCCTCAAGCTGCCCGAGGTCGGGGACACGATCACGATTTCCTTTCCTGCCCACGCCTGCTGGGTGGCCTGAGAGCCCGAGGCGGCGCACCGGATGGTACGAATGCACTCGGTGCGGTCACTGTGGGCGTTCATCCGGCTGGCGCGACCCCATTTCCTGGTGGGCGGGGTTCTGCTGTTCGCCCTCGGCGCCGTCTCGGCGGCCGCCGTCGATCGGTTCGGTTACGTCGTCGGCCAGGTCTTGGTCACTGCCACCCAACTGACGGCCCATTTCGTCAACGAGCATGCCGACGCTGACGTCGATCGGAGGGTGGTCAACCGAACCCTCTTCTCGGGGGGAAGCGGCGCATTGGCCGGCGGGGTGATCGGTAGAGAGGTGGCCCTGATGAGTGCCCTCTTCACAACAGTGCTGGCGCTGGCCGCCACCGGTGTGATCGCCACGGTTTCGGTGGGCGCCGCCCTGCTGGGCGGGTCTTCATTGGCGGTCTCGTGGGCATATTCGGCGCCGCCGCTTCGTTTGCTCGGGACCGGTTGGGGCGAGGCCGCCACCTCCGTTGTCGTGGCGGGGCTGGTGCCGCTGGTGGGGGTGCTGTCGCAGGGTTCGTCACCCCCCCCCGCCTTGTGGTGGTCGATCGCCGCGCTCGTCCCGATTCACCTGGCCATGATCGTGGCGTTCGAGCTTCCCGATATCGACAGCGACGCCGCCGCCGGAAAACGGGTCCTGGCGGTACGGATCGGAAAGCTCGCCGCCACCCGGCTCATCGGGGGACTGGTCTTCATGGCGGCCGTGGTCGTGGTGCTGGGAATCGTGGCGGGGGGAATGCCGGCCGAAGCCGGTCGTTGGGCGATCCTCGGGGTTGGGCCGGCGGCGATCCTTCTTGCCAGCATGAGGTCGTCTCGGTACCACCTACTCACCGCCGCCGCGGTCGGCACGCTCGTTGCCACTGCCACCGGTCTGCTGGTCGGGGCCCTCTCGTCGGGCTCTGGCACTTAGTAGGGCTCCCAGAGACCTTTTGGCGCGCGCCAGAACGGGTTA
>CAYUKI010000308.1:0-2794 GCA_964445235.1 uncultured Acidimicrobiia bacterium
CTTCCTGGGACTCGACCGGCGAACTCTGGTGGAAGCCTTCTACCCAGGATTCGACCTCGTCGCCGATACGTTCTTGTCCCCCACGGACGCCCGGAACACGACGGTCGGCATGCCCTACCCGCGCTATCGGTGCTGACTGGTCTCGCTAATCGCCGTGACTGGTCGGAGGTGAGGCCATCGGATGCTGTCGATCTCGTTGTCGAGCTGGCAGGCCGCGGCCCGGTGGTGGTGAATATCGCCGGACAACTCGACGACCTTCCGACCGGTGGCTGGTCGGCGCGATTCGGGCTGACTCGGGCGCTGCTCGGAACCGCCGACCGGCTCGTGGCGGTGGGGCTCCCCACTCCGGTGGGCGTAACGAGGCTGGCTCAATGGGTCATCGAGGCCGTGGACATTCGCCCCGGCATCTCTGTTCAACTGGCAGTGAACCGGTCGCCCCGCTCTCGCTTCCGGCGCGCCGAGGTGGCGGCGGAACTGCGACGTCTCGTCAAGCCCGCCGGGATCTGGTTTCTCCCTGAGGACGAAGCGGTGGCGAGGGCCTCCTGGCAGGGGACGCCGGTGTCTCGCTCTTCGTTCCCGAGAGCGGTGGCCAGGCTCGGACATGCGATGGAGGGGGCGGTGTGAACGGATCGGGCGGACACGCCTACGAGGAGATCCGGCGCCGGGCGGTAGCGCTGGTCGAAGAACGAAGGATCGACCCGCAGGCCGACCGCGACCGTGCCCGGTCTCTGATCGGCGGTGCCGTAGATGAATATCAGCGTCGCGCCCACGCTGGGGGGGGGCGCGCTCTTCGCAACGCCGGTGAGATGGTCGACCGGGTCCTGCGGTCGTTGGTCGAGTACGGGCCGCTCACGGAAGTCTTGGCCCGCTCCGACGTCGAGGAGGTATTCATCGAGGGCTCTCGAGTGTCCTTGATCGATGGGACCGGCCGGTTGCGGCTGCTCGATGAGCCGACTACGGAGGGCGAGAACCGTCAGGTGGTGCAACGTCTCCTCGCCGGCACCGATCGACATCTCGATGCAGCAAATCCGATCGTACAGGCCCGGGTCCTAGACGGTACTGCCCGGCTCACGGCAGTGATCCCGCCCATCTCCGATCAGCTTTCCGCCACGCTCCGGCGTTATGCCCTTCGCAAGGAGACCCTGGCGTCGCTTGTCGAGCTCGGTGCCATGACCACGGCGGCGGCCGGATTCCTCTGGGCAGCCATGCAGACGGCCAGTTCGGTGCTGATCTCCGGACCGCCCGGGGCCGGCAAGACCTCGCTTCTGTCGGCGCTCCTCAACGCTTCGCCCACTCACCACTGCATCCGCTGCTGCGAGGAGGTAAGGGAGCTGCACGTGCCGCTCGTGCACGGTTCCTTCTACGAGGCCCGCCCGCCCGGCCTGGATGGAACCGGGGAGATCAGCTTGCGCGACCTGGTCAAGGTGGTGCTGGCGATGCGTCCCGACCGGATCGTGGTCGGCGAGGTCAGATCTGCCGAGGCGTTCGAATTGACTCGGGCGGTCAACGCCGGGTGTGGTTTCGCCTGCACTATCCACGCCAACTCGGCTCGTGACGCCTTGATGGCCTTGGTGAACGCCGCCCTCATGGCCGGAGAGAACGTCGAGGAACGAGTCGTCCGCCGAGTCTTCGCGGCGACCCTCGACCTGGTAATTCACCTCGACCGGGAGATGCGTCGGGACACCGAAACCGGACTGCGTCGCCAGGTGATGGAGGTGCTGGCGGTGGTGCCCTCCCTGCACGACGACTTCTCCACGGGGCCGATCTTCGCCCGCCCCCGGCTCGACGCCCCCCTCGAATGGACCGGAGCGCTCCCTCCCGACGACCTGGTGGAACGGATCGACCGATCTTTGCCCGCCTCGATCCGGCTCCGCCACATCCTTGAGGGGCGGGTCAACGTCCTATGAGGCTGGCCGCTGCCCTCGCCTCCGGAGTTGCTCTGGCGCTGCTGGTCGGCGTGGCGGCCGGGGTGGTTAGGCCGCGTCTGCTGATAGTTCGGTCCCGTCGCACCGGCCCCCACCGGAGCTGGATGAAACAGGCAGGTCTGACCGTGACCCCGCAGCATTTCCTGGTCGTCTCCCTGGCGGTTGGTCTGGGCACCTTCGTGGTCGCCTGGCTCCTGTCGGGACTCTGGCCGGTGGCCCTGGCTCCAGCGGTGGTGGTCGGCCTGCTGCCGAGGGCCTATTACAGCCGGGTGCGGGCGAAACGGCTGTTGGCTCTCCGTAACGCTTGGCCGGACGGACTTCGAGACGTCGTAGCCTCGATCTCGGCCGGTATGTCACTTCCCCGTGCCATCGAGACGTTGGCGGAGAGCGGGCCGCTCCCGCTGCGGGCGGCGTTCGCTCGTTACCCGGCCCTGTCCCGAGCGGCGGGAGTAGCCGGCGCTTTGGAATCCATCCGGGACGAACTCGCCGATCCCACCTCCGATCGAGTCATCGAGGTCCTGATACTCGCCCACGACAGGGGGGGGGCGATCGTGCCAGCCATTCTCAGCGATCTTGCTCAGGCCACCACCAAGGACGTTTGGGCGGTGGAACAGATCGAGGGCGAGATGCTCGAACAGAAGATCAACTCACGGGTGGTCTTCGTCCTTCCTTGGATTGTGCTCGTGGCGATGACCGCCCGTCCCGGTCCGTTCCGGGAGTTCTACGCCTCTCCCAGTGGAGCGGTGGTAGTGGGGCTGGGAGGTGTGCTGAGCCTGATCGGGATGACCATCGCCACCCGGCTGAGTCGCGAGCCCGACGAACCGCGGGTGTTGACGGGGCCGGTGGAGCCATGAGCGGTCCACTTCAGC
>CAYUKI010000309.1:0-2794 GCA_964445235.1 uncultured Acidimicrobiia bacterium
CGGATGCTCCGATCGGTGATCAACGAGGCCGCTTCGAGGGCCAGATGGACCTCGGAACCGGTGGCCACCAACGCGGCGTCGGAGCCGTCCCGAAGGACATAGCCACCCCGGGAGACCAGCCCGCTGGTCCGCTCCAGTACCGGCAGGTTCTGCCGGGTCAGGAGGAGAACGGTGGGACCCTCGGTCCGGTTGAGGGCCAGTTCCCACGCCTCCACCGTCTCCCCGGCGTCGGCGGGCCTCACGACCCACAGCCCCGGCATGGCCCGCAAGGAGGCTAGGTGTTCGATGGGCTGATGGGTCGGGCCGTCTTCTCCGAGAAAAACCGAGTCGTGGGTGAACACCCAAATGCTCGGTGCGTGCATCAACGCCGAGAGCCGGATGGCGGGGCGCATGTAGTCGGAGAAGATGAAGAAGGTGGCGCCATAGGGCCGCAGTCCTCCGTGCACGGCCAGTCCGTTGACGATGCTCCCCATGCCATGTTCGCGGATGCCGAAGGCGATGTTGCGCCCCCCCCGGTTGGTCGCCGCGAACAGGCTCGAGGAGGGGATCTCGGTCTTGGTCGACTCGACCAAGTCGGCGGCTCCCCCGAGGAATCCGGGCAACGCAGCGGCCATCTCTTCGAACAGTGCCCCCGACGCCGACCGGGTGGCGATCGGCTTGTCGAACCGTGTGCCCCCGAGCAGTGGGCCGGAAAGTTTCACCGGGGAAGGCTCGAAGTGGCTGCGCCAGCTTTCACCAACGGCCGGATCGGCGACAAATGCGGCGGCTCGGCGTTCCTCCCACCCCGTCCGACGCTGCCGACCACGGCTCATCGCCTGGGCAAGGAAGGCGCGCACCTCGGCGGGGACGTGGAACGGCTGGTCGACCGGCCAGCCCATCAGCTCCTTGGTGCGCCGCACCTCCTCCTCGCCCAACGGGGCACCGTGCGCCTTGGCGGTGTCTTGTTTGGTGGGGGCGCCATGCGCGATGTGGGTATGGCAGACCACCAATGAGGGTTGGTCGTCCACGGCGAGCGCCTCCTTCGTAGCTTCGGCGACCGCCTCCCGATCGTGGCCGTCGATGTCCTGGACATGCCAGCCGGCGGCGACGAACCGGCCGGGAACGTCCTCGGTGAAGGTGATGGCGGTGCTGCCGTCGATCGAGATCTCGTTGTCGTCGTAGTAATAGATGACACGACCCAACCCGAGGTGCCCGGCCAGCGAGGCGGTTTCCGCGGAGACGCCCTCCATCAGGTCGCCGTCGGAGACGAACCCGAAGGTGCGGTGATCCACGAACCCCGGACCGAAGACGGACCGGAGGTGCTCCTCGGCGATGGCCAGTCCCACCCCCATGCCGAAGCCCTGGCCGAGCGGACCCGTCGTCACCTCGATGCCGAGTTGGGGGTCGCGTTCGGGGTGCCCGGCGGTGTGGCTCCCCCATTGCCGGAAGCCCTTCAGGTCATCGAGGCTGAGCGGGAACCCGGAGAGATGGAGCAACGAGTAAAGGAGCATCGAACCGTGACCGTTCGAGACCACGAACCGATCTCGATCCGGCCAGGTGGGGTGGCCCGGATCGACGTTGAGGAAGCGGGTCCACAACACGACGGCGATATCGGCCATCCCCATCGGCATACCCGGATGTCCGGAGTTGGCTCGCTGGACGGCGTCCATGGCCAGAACCCTGATGGTGTTGACGGCTAGTTGCTCGAGGTCGGCAGGCACGACCGGGCCGAGGGTAGCCAGCCCGAATGGGTGGGTCATTGGCCTCGCCGCGCCCAGCAGGGAGGCGTCGAAGCGCTCGATCTGCTGTTATTGTCTCGTTACATGGCCCGGGGGCGTGGGCTGGCCACTAACGATTAGTGGCAGGGGATAGATAGAGGGAGGATGCACTGCGCTTCGGGCGACGGGGACGTCGTTGCTCCGGGTCGGTTCTGACTCTCCAATCCTCTTTTGGCAAGGGAGTCCAAGCTGGGAGGTTGTTATGAGAGAAGTACCCATAGCCCAACGTATGGGGCGTGTGGCGCTGGCGTTCACGGTGGTGGCGGCGGCGGTGGTCATGTTGATGCCATTTGCTGCTCAGGGCGCTCCGAACCCGCCTGGGAATAACGGCACAGTGAAGATCGACGGGCTGGCGTTCGATATTCATCCCGACAACGAGCCTCACGTGGGCTGCAGATTCGAGGTGGATTTCTACGGATTCGACGAAGGCGACCTCTTCGCTGACGTCACCTTCACGGTCCATCCACCGACGGGCCAACCCGCCGTCCTGCTCGAGGACGTCATCTTCATTGGCGAGGATGACAACTCCGGCGGCGGCAGCGAAGCCGGCCTCGATGCCCAGCGCGAATACGATCTGGGCGCGGCCCTCGCGGGGTACGCACCCCACCCGCAACAAGGGTGGCACGTCAAGCTGACGGTGAACGCCGACGGCTCCCAGGGCGCCGACGTCAAGCACAAGGTCTTCTGGGTGAGCGGGTGTGTCCCGCCAACTACAACCACTACCACCAGCACGACGACTACAACCACCACAACCACAACCACGACCACTACGACCACTACCAGCCTTCCGCCGACCACGACAAGCACGCCTACGTCGTCGTCGACCTCGACGCCTTAACCGAGGTTTCGAGCACCGACAGACAGCGAGGAGGCCGCACCGCCCACCGTCGTGCGGCCTCCTCTCGTGGAGCGCGACCAACTTCCAGTTCGGCCATCCCCATCGGCATGCCCGGATGCCCGGACTTGGCCCGCTCCACGGCATCCATCGCCAGGCCCTTGATGGTGTTGACGGCGAGTTGCTCGGGGGAAGTAGGCAC
>CAYUKI010000310.1:0-2790 GCA_964445235.1 uncultured Acidimicrobiia bacterium
CTTCGCCTTCGTGTTGTTGGCGTCCGGAGTCAGGCTGCTGCTGTGAACGTGATCGTGGCGATTGGCATCGGTCTCGTCGCCGGCGTGGCCTCGGGCGTGGCGGGGATCGGAGGGGGGGTCATCATGGTCCCGGCGATGGTTGCCCTGCTCGGTACCGCCCAGCACACCGCCGAGGGCACTTCCCTGCTGGCGATCCTGTTCACCGGGGTGGCAGGGACCGTGGTCAACCAGCGGAATCGCCGAGTCGACCTGAGGGCTGCCCTCACTCTCGGCGTGGTCGGAGCGCTGGCGGCGCCTTTCGGAGCGGTCGTCGCCCAGGGGCTTCCCGCCGACACGCTCCGGAGGGTGTTCGGGGTGTTCGTTCTGCTCACCGCCGCCCGGATGTTCTGGCAGCTGCGCTCGGTCAGCACGCCGAGCGGACCAGCTCCGGAATCAGAAGCCACTGCCTGACTGGGTAGCCGTCAGCCCTTTACCAACACCCCGCCCTTCCATACCTTCACCACGTTGGCCGGCTCCGCCAGCACGCCGATGTCTTGGAGGGGATCCCTGGCGACGACGATCACGTCGGCATCGTATCCGGGCGCGAGCAGACCCGACTTAGGCGCCTGCGGACCCCGGGTGAGCGGGCCGTTGGCGGTGGCGGCTTCGATTGCCTCCAACGGCGTCAGGCCGGCCCGCGCGAGGTTCCCCAACTCCATCCCCAGGCGCCCGTACTCGGCCCCCGTCAGGAAGAGATCGGTCCCAACAGCGATGGTGACGCCGGCCTGGCGGGCGATGCCAATCGCTTCGAAATGGCGGTCGGCGATCGCCAGCATCTTGTCGACTGCGTATCGGGGCATCTTGTCGAGCATGGTCAGTAGCTGTTCGACGACAAACCGGGTGGGAACCAACACTGCTCCTTGATCGACCATCATTCGCCCGGCCTCCTCATCCAGGTAGGTGCCATGCTCGATGGTCCGGCATCCGGCTCGGAGGGCCGCCACAATGCCCGGTTTTCCGTGGCAATGGGCGGCGACAACCCGTTCCGCCCGGCTCGCTTCGTCGACGATGGCCGCCAACTCCTCATCGGTGAATTGCTGGTGCATCGGGTGGTCCATCTCGCTCATCACCCCGCCCGACGCGCAGATCTTGATGACCCGGGCATTCACCCGCAGCTGCTGACGCACCGCCTTCCGGCAGTCATCGGGTCCGTCGCAGACGATGCCGAGATGCCGGGCGGCGAGCGAGGCGACGACCTCGAGGGGGAGGGAGTGCATGTCGGCGTGGCCGGCCGTCTGGGAGAGGACCGCTCCGGCTCCGTAGATGGTCGGCCCGGCCAGGCGACCCTCGGCAATCGCCCTGGCCAGCCACACCCCGTGTCCGCCCACCTCCCGGATGGAGGTGAAACCCGATTTCAGGGCGGTTTCGGCGTCCTGCGCCGCTCGCAGCACGGCTAATCGCGGGTCGAGGCCTGGGAGGGCGTCGAGGTTGGGCGTGTCGAGTCCGGCGAAGTGGGCGTGACAGTCCCACATGCCGGGCATGACCACAGGCCCGGTATGCGAGACGTCGGCCCGGGGAGCAGTGGCCGTCGGGCCGACGTAGGAAATCCGCGCCCCGTCGATAACCACCGACCCCGACCGGAGCGGTTCGCCACGGCCGGGAATCACCAAGTCGGCGTCGATACGAACGCTCATTGACGGCAACCTACTTGCTGCCGTTGTCGTCGGCCCTAAAAGCCGAAGGTCTTCCCGAGCACGCGGGTCAAAAACCAGATCGCGATCGGGGCCAGCAAAGCTGTGGTAAACCCGCGCAGGGTTGACGTCTCCCACGGCCAGGTCGAGGCGGTCTTGATCCGACGCTGATCCTCGTCGAGGGCCACGAGTACCCAGCGCACCTCAGCCACTGAGGCGTACGAGGCGCCGTCGACGAGCCGATGGAGATCCGCCGACGCGGCTTCGATGCGCATCGCCGATCGGTCGAGCAACGAGCGCTTCTCGGCCTGGAGTCGCACCTGCATGCCCCGCAGCGGGAGGAGGAATACCGCCATCGCCAGCACGGTCGCCGCCACGCTTATGGTTACCCACACTGGGTTGGTAAGCGTTGCGGGATCAATGAGTATCGAGTACGCGGTGAGGACCAAGGCCACGCCACCCCCCACAGCGGTGAGGCGAGAGAAGGCGTGGGCGGGCTCAGGGCGAAACAAGGTGATGTGGACGGCGAGGCGATGGAGCCGGGTGACCAGCCTGAGCTGCCTCATGATATGCACAAGGAGCGAAGAAACCACGACCCCGCTTGCCAAGTAGGTGAAAAAGCCGACGACAATCGTCGATGCGACGGAGGTAGTGAGGAGGTCGACGGCCGTCTCATCCCACAGCAACGCCGCCAAACTCAACGCGGCACCGGCGACCCCTGAGAGCACAGCGGCCCGCGGCGAGAGGGTGGAAAGGCGATCGCGGTAACGGTGGGCTTCGTCGTCGGCGATCTCCAGCGCCGGTCGGAACGTGTCGAATGACCGGCGGGCGGTTTGATTGAGGAAGCCGTACGCCACGAGGCCCGCCACTCCGTAGAAGGTGTCCACGGTCCGCTCGTACACTTGACCAACCTCGAGAGAGCCGTCCCACCATTTGATCGCGCTGATCGACAGGACTCCGAGGATCCAGAAAGTACCGATCAAGACCCACCACGGGGTTCGGCGACTCGTTCCCCAGCCCACCAGGGCGTCGATCCAGCTCCGTCTCACTTCGCTACGGCCGGGGGTCAGCAGGTCGGCGTCGATGGGGACACTCATGACCGCAACCTAGCTCATGTCGC
>CAYUKI010000311.1:0-2774 GCA_964445235.1 uncultured Acidimicrobiia bacterium
GCTCTAAGCGACACCTTCACCCGCTCCCGAGTTGCCACTCAATATCGATGGCTGAATGCCCAACGAAATAGGGACTGGCAGACGAGTCGAGCTTCGTCGTGTCGGAGGGGGGCCATAACCCCACGGGGCTCACCAGCCGGAGAGTTCCCTTTGGCCGCCCGACGCCACCGGAGTGCCATGGTTGGGCGCCAGACCCACGCCACTCTGTCATCAAAGCCGGCGTGCCCACGAGGGTCGTCAGCGAACGCCTCGGCCACGCCAACCCAACCTTCACGATCGAGACCTACCTGCACGTGCTCCCCGGGATGCGGGCCGCGCCTCACATGAATAGATGCACGGCATCGTCGCGTCGGCGCGTCGGCGCGTCGGCGCGTCGGCGGTAGAGTCATCGGCGGGTCGGCTCGCTATCTTCGAGGATGTGAGGGGATCATCGGTGAGAACTCGGATACGCCTCGACCGGCGCGGTGTCAGCTCCGGCACTATCACCGTCTTAGCCCTCTTGATCTTGGTCTACGTCGGGTCCGAGGGCTTCCGCTGGTTCGATGCCGCCCTCGCCCCCTACCTCTTCGGCACCCTGCTGGCAGTGTTCGCCACCGTCTACCGATACGTCGTGTGGCTGCGCCGTCCGCCCACTGCCCTTCTCAACCAAAGAGGCTGGGAGGCGTTCCGGCGGCGGGGGCGGTTGCTGAGGAACCTCCCGGCATTGGGAGGAATGCTGGTTACCAACCTCGCCCTCCAGCTCTTCATCCGCAGACGCTCCACCGCCCGATGGGTGGCGCATCAGCTCGTGTTCTGGGGGTGCATCCTCGCCGCCCTGATCACGTTTCCCCTGACGTTCGGGTGGATCCACTTCGAGTCGGTCGACCCCACCGGCCGGGTTTACCAGGCCTATCTCGGGCCAGTCGCCACCCTCACCTTCGACTCCCGGTCGCTGTTGGGGTTCACCATCTTCCACCTTCTTAACATCGCCGCCATCCTCGTCATCGCCGGTGTGGTTGTGTTCCTAACGCGACGGCTCCGCGACGCCGGGGCGTTGGCAGTCGAACGCTCTGGGGATTTTCTCGCCCTCGCCGGCCTGTTCGCAGTATCGATCACCGGGTTGATGCTTACCGCCTCCTCATTGTGGATGGAGGGTCGCTATTACTCGTTTCTCAACACGGTCCACGCCTTGACCGTGATTCTGGGTCTCCTCTACATCCCGTTCGGGAAGCTCTTCCACATCCTGCAACGCCCCGCCAACCTCGGGGTGGCCTTCTACAAACAGGAGGCGGCGGCGGGACCCGCGGCGCGATGCCGGGAATGCGGCGAGGAGTGGGCGTCTCAACTCCAGATCGAAGACCTCAAAACGGTTCTGCCACAGCTCGGGTTCGACTACTCGACCGCCGACGGCGGCTCCTACCAGGACGTCTGTCCAAGGTGCCGGCGTTTGCTTGTGGGCCTCGCCCAGACCGGCAGAGTCGGAGGTTTCTGAGGTGGGACGCCTGCCTGTCTCCGAAGAAGAGTTGATCGCTCGGTACGGCCCCCATCTCAACTGGGTGCCTCCGGGCGGCTGGGACGCTGGCATCGAAGTTGACCGGATAGTCGACACCCATTGCTGCTTCTGCGGCCAGCAATGCGGAATCCGACTCAAGGTCAAAGACGACGAGGTGGTCGGGTTCGAACCCCGCTACGACTTCCCCTTCAACGAGGGCAAGCTGTGCCCCAAGGGGGTGAAGCGGTACCTCCAGGGAAGCCACCCCGACCGCCTACTCCACCCCCTCGAAAGCGATTCTTCCGCCCCGACCGGCTTCCGTCCCGTCACATGGGACCACGCCCTCGACCGCACCGTCTCTGAGATCAGGCGAATCCGCCAGGCGTACGGCCCCAACGCCTTCGCCATGCTCTCGGGGTCCTCCATCACCAACGAGAAATCGTATCTGGTCGGCAAGTTCGCCCGGTTGGCGTTGGGCACCGCCAACCTCGACTACAACGGCCGCCTCTGCATGGCCTCGGCCGGGGCCGCCAACAAGAAGGCGCTGGGGGTGGATCGGGCCTCCAACCCGTGGTCGGACATCCCCCTCGCCGACGTCGTCTTCGTCGCCGGCGCCAACATCGCCGAATGCGCCCCCATCACCACCACCTACATCTGGCGGGCGCGGGACCAAGGAGCCAAGCTGATCGTGATGGACCCCAGGGTCACTCCGATCGCTCGCAACGCCGACGTCTTCCTCGGGCTGCGGCCCGGCACCGACCTGGCGGTGCTCCAGGCCATCCTCCACGTCCTCATCCGCGAGGACTGGATCGACCACCAGTTCATCGCCGCCCACACCGTCGGCTTCGATGAGGCGGCGGCGGCAGTCGCCGAGGCCACCCCGCAGTGGGCAGAGGTGATATCGGGGGTGCCAGCGGTTCGGATCGAGGAAGCGGCCCAGCTCTGGGGCCGGTCACCGACCGGAATGATCCTGCACGCCCGTGGGATCGAACACCAGTCCAAAGGTGTCGAAAACGTGCTGGCGTGCATCAACCTGGGGCTCGCCACCGGCAAGTACGGCAAGCCCGGGTGCGGGGTGAACACCATCACCGGTCAGGGCAACGGCCAGGGCGGCCGGGAACACGGCCACAAATGCGATCAACTCCCCGGTAATCGAGACATAACCAACCCCGAACACCGCGAGTACGTCGCTTCGGTGTGGGGCTGCGACGAGTCGGAGATCCCCGGAAAGGGCCTCACTGCCCAAGAGATCATGAACGCCATCCACGCGTGGTGTCGTGGCGCAGGCATCTCATCACTCACG
>CAYUKI010000312.1:0-2752 GCA_964445235.1 uncultured Acidimicrobiia bacterium
AGGCGACCAGCTCTTGTTCCAGGCGGTCGGTCGACCACTGTCCTAGCTTCGACTCCCTATTCCACTCCATAGGCGCAACGTATCAGGGGCCTGTGACAAGAAACGGCCCCGGATCGGAGGAGTCGGAAGATTTTTCGAGAGGGCTCGTCCGTGTTTTCCAGACCTCGATGTGCGGGTGCGGCCCTCGGTACCCCTCGTTGCCGATGGGCGTGGTCAACCGGATCGGTCAAGCCGCGGCACTCGTGGCCCTTCTGTTCGGAGCCGTCGTAACTGTTACCCGGATCACCGGCTGCGGGTTCGCTACGGGACCAGCGAGAACTACTCGGCGCTCAGGTGAGGAGCACGTGGCTGGCGATCGGTACCCTGTCCCCATGGATTTCCGGAGGATCCCCGGCCTGCCCCCCTACGTGTTCGCTGCCGTGAACGAGCGGAAGATCGCCGCCCGGCGGGCAGGCGAGGATGTGATCGATCTCGGATTCGGCAACCCCGACATTCCCTCCCCGCCACGGGCGGTGGAGAAGCTGGTGGAGGCGGCCCGCAACCCCCGCAACCATCGTTATTCGGTGTCGCGCGGTCTCCCCAATCTGCGCAAAGCCGTGGCCGACCGCTATCAACGGCGGTTCGGGGTAGGTCTCGACCCCGACACCGAGGTGATCTCGACGATCGGCGCCAAGGAGGGCCTTTCCCATCTCATGTGGGTGCTCGTGCAGCCCGGCGACGTCGCCATCGTCCCCGAGCCGTCCTACCCCATCCACATCTACGCCGCGGCCCTGGCCGGAGCCGAGGTGCAAAAGGTCCCCATCAACAACGATGCCGACTACTTCGAAGTGTTGAACGCAGAGTTCGCCAACTCGTGGCCGAAACCAAGGGTGATCATCGTCTCGTTCCCACATAATCCCACCACCCGTTGCGTCGACATTGAGTTCTTCGAAAAGCTGGTCGATTTCGCCCACCGGCATGGAACCTTCATAGTTCACGACTTCGCCTATGCCGACGTGGCCTTCGATGGCTACCGCCCTCCCTCGATGCTGGAGGTGCCGGGTGCCAAGGAAGTGGGGGTGGAGCTTTACACCCTCACCAAGGGCCATTCGATGGCCGGTTGGCGCATGGGTTTCTTGGTCGGCAACCCGGAGGCGGTGGCGGCGCTCGGCAAGCTGAAGTCATACCTCGACTATGGGACGTTCCAACCGATCCAGATCGCCTCGATCATCGCTCTCAATGAAGGTGACGAGTACGTCGCTCAGGTGAACGAGGTCTATCGGTCCAGGCGCGACGTGCTCGTCGACGGCCTCAACCGCACCGGGTGGAAAGTGGAGAGGCCGCGGGGAACCATGTTCGTGTGGGCCTCGGTCCCCGACCCCTATCAGGAGATGGGTTCGCTGGAGTTCGCTCTCCACCTCCTGGCCCAGGCCAAGGTGGCGGTGAGCCCGGGAGTCGGGTTCGGATCCTCCGGCGAAGGGCATGTCCGCTTTGCCCTGGTAGAGAATGAACAACGAATCGGGCAGGCGGTGCGGGGCATTCGCAAGGCCCTCGACCGGTTGTGATGCCTCCGCTCCGGATGGGTTACGCGGTCCTCTTCCCCGGCCAGGGAAGCCAGTTCGTAGGCATGGGCGCCGACCTGTTCGAGGCCAGGCCCGATTTGTTGGGGGGGCGGGCCGACGACATCCTCGGGTTTTCGCTCCGGACCGTTTGCCTCGAGGGCCCGGAGGAGGAGCTGACCCGCACCGAGCATGCTCAACCCGCCCTGTTCGCGCTCTCATTCGCCCTCTACGACGAATTGCAGCGCCACCTTCCCCGTCCTGCAGCCGGAGCCGGCCATTCGGTAGGTGAATACACGGCCCTGGCGTCGGCGGGATACCTGCGCTACGAGGACGCCCTGGCCGTCGTGGCGGAACGCGGCCGAGCCATGGCGGCGGCTGCCGATCGGGAACCATCGGGCATGGTTGCACTGATCGGCACCGACCTCGAGACCGCCGAGGCTGTCTGCGCGATGCGCCGCGCCGGTGGGGGCCGCCTGTGGCTAGCCAACCTCAACGCCCCCGGACAGGTGGTGGTTGCGGGTGGTCTCGACGATCTTTCCTGGCTGGAGGAGAATGCCCACCAGCTGGGGCTTCGCCGAGTGATCCGGCTGAAAGTGGCTGGCGCTTTTCATTCACCATTCATGGAATCGGCCGCCGGCCGGGTGGCTGCGGCCTTCCGCGCGATCTCGGTTCGGGAGGGCGACTACCCGGTCTGGTCAAACGTCACAGCCCAAGCGCTCACGGCGACCGAGGTGGCCGCCCTGGCGGCCCGCCAAGTGGTCTCCCCGGTGCGATTCTCCGACTCGCTCTCCGCTATGGCCGCCGCGGGAGCCTCGTTGTTCGTCCACGTCGGCCCGGGAGACGTCACGGTCGGCATGGCTCGGCGCTCCGCACCCCAATCGATCGCAGTGGCCGTCTCAACCCTGGCCGACATCGGCGCCGGGGCCGAGGCGGTCGGCTCTACCATCAGCTAATCCAGGAGGAGGAAAGCCAATGATAAATGCCGGCATAACGGGTTGGGGCAAGTGCATGCCACCGGCAGTGCTCTCCAACGCCGACCTCGCGACCATCGTTGACACCTCGGACGACTGGATCACCACTCGCACCGGGATCAAAGAGCGAAGGATCTCCCACGTAGAGGTGTCCGATCTGGCGGTAGTGGCTATCCATCGCGCTCTGGCCGCTGCCGGTAAGGAGCCCGTGGACCTCGACCTCATCATCCTTGCCACCTG
>CAYUKI010000313.1:0-2750 GCA_964445235.1 uncultured Acidimicrobiia bacterium
AGGATGCGGAGTGCGTTGAGGGTGATCATGTGGTGCGGAGCCGAGCGGCCCCAGTCGACCACCTCTCTGTTGCCTCCAGTGGTCTCTAACGGTTTCCACCAGTAGCCACCTGGCCGCCAGCGACCGTCCGGTAAGCGGCGACGTTCTACCACGCCAAGGGCATTACTACAGCGTGGATCGTGGGCGAGGCCCATTCTCGACAGCACCAAGAGTGCCTGGAGGATGTCGTAATGCCAGTAGGGCGGGTAGTGAATCGTCAGCCAGGATCGGTTGATGACTTCACCGGTGCGGAGCGACCGGAACAGTCGATGCTCCAAGAACAGCTCGGCGGTTCTCAGAGCCGCCTCCCGGGCGTTCGCTTCGCCGGTGGCCTGCCAGAACTCGAACAGTCCCCAGCAAGGAGCGAGCGACTCGTGGAAGGAGCTGCGTTGCCCGCTGGCCTCCACGTCACAGTTCCAGCCCCCGTCGGGCCATTGCCATTCAATCAACGACTCCGCCAACAGCCCTACCCGAGGGTCGCCTGCCAATCCGAGCCTGGAACTCACCGCCAGGGCGTTCCCTTCCTGGGAGGCGCACCGCCGGGTGAGCCCCCCAATGGTGACAATCCCCGAGCGATGGGCGTTACCGGTCAGCCAGGAAAGCACCGTGTCCGCCGCCCCCACCACCCGCGGCTCCCTGGACCCCACGCCCAGTTCGACCAGTGACACCAAACGCCAATGAGCGCCGGCCCACTTGCGATACGGGTGCACCCCGAACCCTCCGTCTGGTTCCTGGCCCGAGAACAGCGCCCTCACCTTCGGACCCTCGGGTATCTGCTCGTCAACCGGCGGGGCCTCGTCGAGCAGATCCCGGCGAGCCATCCGGCGGATCGCCGGCTCATCACATTCCAACAACCAGGCGATGGCCGCTCCCGCTTCCTCCAGGCCGGGCACCATGTCCATCACCCAAAGCATTGCAGAAAACTGAACACCCATGCTCGCCTACATGCCGTTACAGAGCACTCACTGCACGGTGCCTTATCGCTCCGGATCAAGAGATATCGTGCGACATCCTTGCTACCACACTCCATTCTTTCGCCAGTAGAACTCCAACTGGATATTGTCGGGATCGCGGAAGGTCACCATGGCGGCCGAGGACCTGTCCTTGATGCCTGAGTGAGGGATCTGCAGGTCGTCGAGCCGAGCGACCCAAGCTTCTAGGTCCGCTCGGGTAGCGACCCCGAACTCCCCGTGGTCGAGGCCGCTCCTGAACTCGCTGAAAGGCTCACCAGAATTGTCTCGGTGGGCGATGAGTCCAAGCTCCAGGCCGCTTCGAGGGTCGCGCAGGAGTACCTCGCCGACGTAACCGTCGGGACGCACGTACTCGCGGACCGTCTCGAGATCGAGCAGCTCTACGTACCAGCTGGCGCTCCGGCGAGCATCTCGGACGCTGAGGCCAAGGTAGATCAGGCCGGTGATTGCAGGCATGACCATCTCCAGTCTTGCAGCGCGACCAGCGGTCGGCCTGTCCGAGGTATGCGCCCTCGGCCGACTGCCGGGCTTTGCTCTGGATGTGCCGATCGCTCGGTCCAGCGGTGTGCTCGTTATCGGTCGAATCGGTCGATCCGAGCGGCTGTAAACCCTCAACCGCCCTGCGGGATGGAAGGCCAACCCGTCGTACCGCTCCATCATCTGTTCCCCGGTCGACTCAGGGCTCCTTGCGGGCGAGGATCCACGAGTAAGGAATCTCGATCCCCTCTTCGATCTGGGTTTCAATCGCCGTCCGTTCCAGAACAAACCCCGCCTCCTGGACGAGGCGGCGGGTGGTTTGAGCGTCGAACATGCTGAAGAACATGTCCGCCTCGAGCCATTGGCTGACCACCCCGGGCTCGTCGGCGTCCTCGGTGCTGAGGAGGAACCGTCCTCCTGGGCGAAGCCATCCGTGGACACGGGCGTACAGCGCCTGGTGCCGATGGCGTGGCACATGGTCGATGGCGTAGAACGACACCACTGCGTCCAAGCTCTCCGGGAGGAAATCGACCTCGACCGCATCGGCACAGACGAACTCGCCGCCCGGCACATTCTGTCTGGCCAGGGCGATCTGGGTCGGAGAGATGTCGACGCCGATGACCGAGTGACGCTTGGCGATCTCCGCCGCCGCGGGTACGCCCGACCCGCAGCCCAGGTCGAGCACTCGGGACCCATCGGGGATCTGGTCGAGGAGCTCCCGCAGCCACCTTATGCGCGGCCACTGCTCACCTTCTGCCTCAAGCGCGGCATACCGTTGGGCCACCTGGTCGTACCCAGCCGCGACGATTCGCTTGGCCTCGCCGGTCACAACCTCTCACCCTACAGGAGGCCCACCGGGAACATTCCGACAAGCATCACGAACCCTCCGCCCGATAACGCCGACCGTCGCGCTAACTGCCACTCCTGTGACACTCATTAACCGGGAAATATGCGTTGCCGATGGAGAGTGGTTCGATCGGCGGCCCGGGGACCCACAACGCCCGAGCCGGTCAGACATGCCCGCCGCGGAAGGCTGACCGAACTTGGCCAACCAGTTCAGCGAGTGGGGATCTCTGTGGCGCGCTCTTGGCGACCGCTTCGCCACTCTATGGTGGTCGGGGATTGCCCGATTTGGCGCCACGACTCGTCGAGGGCGAAGTTACCGAGCATCGTTGTGGTCCTCCACCGGTTGAGCTCGTGGTGTTGGTACCGACGCCGGTGAGCCTCGGCGGCGAGATATCCGGCCGCGGCGGCTTGGGCGGC
>CAYUKI010000314.1:0-2748 GCA_964445235.1 uncultured Acidimicrobiia bacterium
CTGGCGTAGACCTCTGCGCCGGGGTCCTGCCACTTGGCATTCGTGAGAGCGGTTCGATCGGCGCCAAGGGCGTCAACCTGCCGGCTCAACTCGGCCATCCCCTTCTGGCCGGATCCGGACACCGATTGATACGACGTAGCCACCATCGTCCGGAGCCCGGCAGCACGATGGAGCGGAGCCACCCCCATCAGAAGCGTCATGGTCGTGCAGTTGGGGTTGGCGATGACACCACGATGCCCGGAGGCGGCCTGGTCGTTGACTCCGGCCACAACCAGGGGCACCGTCGGGTCCATTCGAAACGCCGAGGAGTTGTCCACCACCACTGCGCCGCTTCTGACGAAGGCCGGCACATAGGTTCGGGACCGCTCGGCCCCGGCCGAGAAGAGGGCGATGTCGACCCCCCTTGGGTCGGCCTCGGCAACGTCCTCCACCACCACCTCACCCCACTCGGTGCTGACCTTGGAACCCGCTGATCGTGCCGAAGCGAACAGGCGCAGGGCGGCGAGCGGAAATCGGCGCTGTTCGAGGACCGCGATCATGGTCCTCCCCACGGCCCCCGTCGCTCCCACCACACCCACCGTGGTCATGCGCCCCGCTCCTCGGCGACCGCGGGCGCCAGAAACTCGTCGTGGAGGGCTCGCACCGCCTCCCCGACCTGATCGCCCCGGACCACGCAGGAAATCCGGATCGTCGACGTGGAGATCATCTCGATGTTGATCCGGGCATCGGCGAGCGAGCGGAATACCCGCGCCGCGACTCCGGGATGGGACTTCATGCCCGCCCCCACCAGCGACACCTTCCCAATGTCGGGATCCACCTCGACACCGGCGGCGGACACCTCTTTGCTGATCCGTTCGGCGATTTCGCGGGCTTCGGCGACCGCCGACTTGGTGACGGTGAAGCTGATGTCGGTGAGGCCATCCCGGGAAACGTTCTGGACGATCATGTCGACGTTGACACCCCGCACCGCCAGCGGCTCGAACAATGAGGCGGCGATGCCGGGCCGATCGGGAACTCCTCGCACCGTCACCTTGGCTTCGGAGGTGTCGTGGGCGATTCCGGAGATTATGGCTTGCTCCATGGTGGCCTCCTTGATGAGGGTGCCGTCGACGTCGTTGAAGGACGACCGAACGTGAATAGGAATGTTGAATCGACGACCGAACTCGACGGCGCGGGGCATCAGCACCCCGGCCCCCGAGGCCGCCAACTCCAACATCTCCTCGAAGGAGATCTCGTCGAGCTTGCGGGCCGTCGGAACGAGGCGTGGATCGGCGGTGAAGACTCCGTCGACGTCGGTGTAGATTTCGCACACTTCGGCACCGAGGGCTGCCGCCAGAGCCACGGCCGTGGCGTCGGACCCGCCTCGACCGAGGGTGGTGATCTCCCGGGTGTCGGGATCGACCCCCTGGAATCCGGCCACGATCACCACCTTGCCTTCTCCGAGCGCTTCCCTCACCCGAGTCCCGCGTATCTCTTGGATCTTGGCGGCGCCGTGGGCGGCGTCGGTGAGGATTCCCGCCTGTGACCCGGTAAAGCTGACGGCCTCCACGCCGCGGGCGTCGATTGCCATCGCGGTGAGCGCCATGGAGATGCGCTCCCCGGCCGTCAGCAGCATGTCCATCTCCCGACCCGGGGGGTCCGGATTGACGGCATGCGCCAGGTCGATCAGCTCGTCAGTGGTGTCTCCCATCGCCGATACCACCACCACGACATCGTGACCGTCCTTGCGAGTGGCGACGATACGCTCGGCCACCGCACTGATGCGCTCCGGAGTGCCGACCGAGGTGCCTCCGTACTTCTGGACGTAAAGGGTCATGCCTACCGGGGGTGGGGACCACTCATAGTACCGACGCCGTCTGACCTGCCTACCGGCAATTGGTGAGAGACGGTTACTCTGCTCGCCCGTGCCAAGTGAGAAACGCAGCCGCCAGCGGGTAAATCGGGCCGGCAAGCAGCAGATCAAACAACGCCAGAGCACCCGCCGCAACCTCCGGCGCGGTCTGACCCGCGGCCTGCTGTTCGCCGCCGGGCTATTCGCTTTCTACCTGATTGCGGTATTCCTGAGCCGCCAGCGTGACGAGATGCCGAGCGCCTACCTGGAGTACCGGGACCAGCCGACGGCTTGCGGCGCCATTGCCCCGCCGCCCGAGGTCATCAAGACTTACGAGGGCGCAGGTGATCCCGGCCTGGGAGAGGGAACAACGGTGACCGCCACCTTGATCACCTCATGTGGAGACGTGACCATCGAACTAGATCGGGACGCCGCTCCCGAGACGGTGGCTTCATTCGTCTTCCTGGGCAAGGACGGTTTCTACGACGGCACCGTCTTCCATCGGGTGGTGGACGGGTTTGTGGCGCAGGGGGGAGATCCCAACGCCGACGGCAGCGGCGGACCCGGTTATACGCTGGCCGACGAATTCCCCCCCGAGGGGTTCGTTTATGACCGGGGAGCGGTGGCGATGGCCAATCGCGGCCGCAACACCTCGGGAAGCCAGTTCTTCGCGGTCATCGGGGCCGATGCCGGCCTGCAAAACCTCTTCACGGTGTTCGGGAGGGTGACCGAGGGGATGGAGACCTTCGACGCCATGCTGGAGGTCGATCGGGTACTGGGGGCAGATGGCTCCCGCAGCAATCCCCGAGAGACCATATACCTGGACCGGGTGGTCATCACCGAGACCTGATTCTCGAGGTCGAGTGCTCTGTCTGGGAAATAGCGTGAGGGTATCGGCGAGGCCACGGCGTTCCTGG
>CAYUKI010000315.1:0-2748 GCA_964445235.1 uncultured Acidimicrobiia bacterium
CCAGAAGGCCCGCAGCTTCGGTGCGCTCGAGCTCCTCGAGGAGCTCGGCGGCGATTCTCGGCGGTAGTTCTGCCAGGACACCGGCAGCCTCGGTGGGTTCGAGATCTGTGAGCAGGTCGGAGGCGGCTTGGTCGCTGAGCTCCCCGAGGATGTGGGCGGCGTCGGAGGGGCTGGCGCCGGCCAGGGCCTCCCACTCCTCCGGCCGCCGGTCGAGGTACTCCTCCACCTCCCGGGGTCGGAGCCGGGCAAGCGACAGCAACAAGCGGCCAAGCTCGCGTGGTCGTCGCAGTCGCAGCTTCAAGAAGGAACCTCCCGATGGGTGTGGAGGACGTTCGGCGCAGTCCGCCCCAATCTAGGGCGAAGGGCGCCGGGTCCCCGCCCCAATGAAAGGGCGAAGGGCGCCGGGTCCCCGCCCCAATGAAAGGGCCAAGGGCGACTGGCCTCGGCGGCCGATCGCTAATCGACCCCGGGCCGGTAGGGTCGGACGGAGATCACTTTGACAGCGTAGGTTCCGCCCGGGGCCCGGTAGCTGACCCGGTCGCCGGCCTTCTTCCCCAGTAAGGCCTTCCCGAGGGGACCTGATGGAGAAGCGAGCAAGAAGTTCGGCACGCGGTTCTCGGGGGGGGCAACCAGGTACTCGGCTTCCTCCTTGCCGTCCTTCACCCGGACCAGCGACCCCACCACCACGTGTTTGGAGTCCTCCACCTCGCGTACCTGGGCGTGGCTCAGCAGATGCTCGATCTGGCGAATGCGGGCCTCCAAAAGGCCTTGATCGTTCTTGGCGGCGTCGTAGTCGGCGTTTTCGCGGATGTCCCCATGGCTCCGGGCCTCGGCGATGCGTTCTTCGATGGCCCGACGAGCTTCCGTGGTCAGGTGGGCCAGCTCATCTTGCAGCTTGCGGTGGGCATTGGGGGTCAGCCAGGTGGTCTCTTCAGCCATGGCAACAGGATAGAGACCAGCCGACCTCACCTCTCACCGATACACTCGCCCTCGGGCATGGTGAGGCGGATCTCTTCTCGACAGCTGGCGGTGGTGTGCTTCCGTCGCGGGTTGCGCGGCTACCGAATCAACGAGGTCCAAGCGCTCCTGCGGCGGATGCAGAGAACAGCGCAAAGGGCCGAAGCCGGCGAGATCCCACGTCTCACAGCCGCCGATGTCGACGGCGCCGAGTTCGGGTTGCGACCGTTCGGCTATCGAATCGATGAGGTTGACGATCTGCTCGATCGGGTGGCCGAGACCCTGCGACCATTGGGCCCGATCGTCTCGGTGCCTTCTCCGCCCAAAGGTTTCCTCATGACCGCCACCCGGGCACGCCGCCTCCGTTTCAAAAAGCGCGGGAGCGGCTACGTCAAAGCCGACGTGGATCGATGGGTTGACGAGATCGCTGCCGAGCTGGATCGACTCGAATCGGGTCTGCCACCCACCCGACCCACCGAGGAAGAGCTCAACCTCCTGACCTTTGACTATGAACGCCGCGGCTACGACGAGGGTCAGGTGGACCGGTTCCTCGACCAGGCCGCCGCCACGCTGGCGCGTCGGCGGGCGACGGGCTGGCGGTCAGCCCGTTCGAGCGGTTGAGAGCCCGACCCTACCCCGCTCCGACCGTCTCGTTCCACGGCAATCCCTTGTCCAGCCGTGGTTCCGCCGGAAGGGCGAGGATCCGTTCGCCGATGATATTCCGCATGATCTCGTCGGTACCGCCGGCGATCCGCATTCCCGGGTAACCGGTGAAGATCAGTTGCCAAACACCGTCGTCGACGGCATCGGGACCCGCCAGGAGGCCAGCTCCCCCCTGAACGTCGATGCCGAGGTTGGCGAAGCGGGTGAGAACGTCGCTCAGCCCTATCTTGGCAGCCGAACCTAACGCGGTGGGCAACCCTCCCCGTACCAGCGTGCTGATGATGCGCTGGGCCATGAAACGAAGAACCTGGCCGCGGGCATACAGATCGACGAGGCGGTCCCGGAGCGAGGCGTCGCCGACGAATCGCTGCGCCAGCTCGCGTAACGAACCGAAGGCGCCCTCCGCCGACAGCAAGGCCGCACCAATTGACAACCTTTCGTTCATGAGCGTGGTGACCGCCACCGACCAACCCATGCCCTCGCCACCGATCACGTTCTCGTCGGGGACGCGGGCGTCGTCGAAGAACACCTCGTTGAAGTTGGAACCGCCCGTCATCTGTCGGAGCGGCCGCACCTCGACGCCCGGCTGGTTCATGTCGACGATGAAGTAGGTGAGCCCGCTGTGTTTGGAAGCCGCCGGATCAGTCCGAGCGAGCAGTAGGCCCCACCGGGAGTAGTGAGCGCCCGAGGTCCACACCTTCTGGCCGTTGACCAGCCACTCGCCGCCGTCGCGGGTGGCTCGGGTACGCAAAGAGGCAACGTCGGAGCCTGCGCCCGGCTCCGAAAAGAGCTGGCACCATATCTCGTCACCCCTCAGCATCGGTCGGAGCCATCGCCCCTTTTGTTGCTCGGTTCCCCAGGCGACCAAGGTGGGGGCGCCCATGCCGATGCCGATCCCGAAGACGTCCACCGGCAAGGCGAAGTGGGCAGCCTCCTGCTGCCATACGATCTGATAGAGGGGCGACAATCCGGCCCCCCCGTACTCCGGCGGTACCGTCAAACCCGCCCAACCGGCGTCGAATATTTTCGCCTGCCAAAAGCGGGCGGTGGCCAGCGCCACCTCGCCGTCGCCGTTCTCGCCGAACAGTGTTATCGCTCCACCTTCCTGACGGCGGCGCGTCGCGTTCG
>CAYUKI010000316.1:0-2729 GCA_964445235.1 uncultured Acidimicrobiia bacterium
CTCGAAGGCGGTAACAACATCGAAAGTCGCTTTTTCCCCGACCGGTACCCCGTCGGCGTGGAGGACCTCGACACCTTCGGAAACCCCCGCTGTCGCTGCTGCGGCGTTCGCCGCCTCGATCGACGGACCATCGACGTCGATGCCGACCGCCGTGGTCTTCGGGTAGCTCTGGGCCATCGCGATAGCCGACCAACCGAAGCCGGTCCCGAAGTCGGCCACCCGCGCTCCCGCCCGGAGACGATCGTCTAATTCAGCAATGGCCGGAAACCACTCCTTCCCGAGGACGTTCAGAAACCAGGGCCGGTTGAGGTCGGCCTGCGATTCACGCATATCGGTCCCGAACTGGTCCCAGGAGACGCCTCCCCCGGTTCGATAGGCCTCGAGCAGGGCCGGCAGTTGGGTCAAGGCCGCCCCGAACGCGCGGGCGAGTGGGGCGAGATAGTTGAGCGAGTCCCGGTCTGTGAGTACCTCTGCGTGCCCGGGGGGCAACGAGTAGCGCCGCTCCTCGGGGTCCTTGGTGGCGTCGTCGACCACGAGGAATTCGGTCATGGCCTGCTGCTCCAGCCACTCCCTGGCGTATCGGGGGTGGGTGCCGGTCGCTTCGGCCAGGCCAGAGGCAGCGAGACCGCCGACCTCGGCAAGTGCCCGGTAGTACCCGAGGCGGTCACCGAGATAGACGGCGGTGATGTCAAGCAAACCGAGTGAAGCCTGAAACAGTCGTCCGCCGAACTCTTCGGCCGTTTGGGCGGTCACGAGAACCTCCGTCGTATTGGCGGAGAACCCTAGGCCATACTGGCGGCGATGGTTCGCGCCGGGTCGGTTCGGAAGGTTCGGTAGCCTGGGCGGGAGCCCGGGTGTCGAAATCGGCAGCCGACGGTCGCTTAAACCGACCTGCCCTTCGGGGCGTGTGGGTTCGAATCCCACCCCGGGCACCTTCAGCGGCGGCGGAGTTCTAGCCCTACAGGCGAGCAACCACTCCGTCGAGCAGGTCGTACTCGGACACTGTCACCACCTCCACCCCGAGACGGCGAGTCGCCGCCGCGGCCACTACCGCTCCTCCCAGCATCACCGGAGCTCGGGCCGGGTCGAAGAACGGCAGGGCGGCGGTCTCTTCCAGGGTGAGGGCCGAGAGGTCGTCGACCAAATGGTCGAGGGCCGGCTGATCTAACCGCCGCCCATGGACCGCGGCCGTCGCCCCGGCGAGGGCGGCGAGGCTGGTCCAGGTCCCGGCCACCCCGATGGCAGCAAACGCCGAGTCGGGAATCGAAACGTCGCCGAACAGGTTGGCAGCCAGCCGACCGGCTTGCTCCAATTCACCCGGCCACGGCGGATGGTTGGGCAGGGCTCGCTCGGTAAGACGTACCGAACCGATTTCGACGCTCCGGCTCACCAGCCGGCCAGCGGACCGCCATGCGAACTCGGTACTCCCCCCCCCGATGTCCACCACCAGAAACGGGCCGCCATCCAAGGCGTTGGTCGCACCGGCGAAGGAGAGCGCCGCCTCTTCGTCTCCGCCGATCAGCTCCGGCCGCACCCCCAAGGCCTGTTCGGCTCGGTCGAAGAAGTCCTCTCGATTGGCGGCGTCCCGGCTCGCCGAGGTCGCCACCGCCCTCACTCGATCGACCCTGAGCTCCCGCACGCGGGAGGCGAAGCCGGCCAACACCGCGAGGGTCCCCGCCATCCCCTCCTCCGATAGCCGACCGATGCGGTCGACACCCCGCCCCAACCCGGTCACCCGTGTCAGTCGGGCCAACTCGCCCCCCTCGTCGTCCACCACCAGCAACCGCATGGAGTTGGTACCGATGTCGACGGCGGCTCGCCTCATGGAGAAAGCGGCCGGCGGACAACATAGCCCCGTTCCCGCTCGTCGACGACTTCGAAGCCCGCCGCCATGAACATGGCCAACGGTCCCTCGTAGCTCTCGGCATCGGAGTCCTGCACCCTGCGGGGATAGCCCTCCGCGACACGAAATCCGGCCCCGGCCAGCGACCGACAACCGGCTTCGAGCAGGGCCGTCGCCGCCCCCTGGCGCCGGTAGGCGGGGTCGACCACGAAGCAGACGATCGACCCGACCCCATCGGTGCCGTCGACCACGTTCCACCGCCCGAGAGGCGGAAAGCCTGCCCGGGGGCCGTATCGGCACCAACCGAACACCCGATCGCCATCATATGCGAGCAGACCCATTGACTCGCCGGACTCGATCGAGGTGATGACGTCGGCTCGGTTCTGGGCGCCGCCTCGCTCCGCCCATTCGCCGCCCGCAACCAGATAGGCCATGCAGAAACAGTCGGCCCAGTCGGGGTTGTCGGCAAAGGCTCGCTCATCGAAGAAGGCCAGATAGTCGGCGAGCCGTCCCGGTGATAAGTCCTCGATTTTCCAGCTCATCCCGTCACCGTGACGGTGGCGACCATCCCTCCCGACCAGTGGAACTTGCAGAAGTAATTGAAGGTCCCGACGGTGTCGAAGGTGTGATCGAAGTCTTCGCCGCTTGCCAGTGGCCCGGAATCGAACAGACCATCGGGGTTGCCACCCGAACCCGAGGTGACCGTGTGGCTGCCCTCACTCAGCTCCCAACGCACGCGGGTGCCCTTGGTGACGGTCAACGATCCGCCCCCGAACGAGAAATTGCCGACCTCGACCGACACCGTCGCCTCCGCCGAGGTGGTGGTGGTCACCTGGCGTGTGGAGGTGGCCTGGCTTGTGGAGGTGGCCTGGCTCGTGGAGGTGGC
>CAYUKI010000317.1:0-2715 GCA_964445235.1 uncultured Acidimicrobiia bacterium
CACCTCAGCTCGACCGACCCGATGTGGTCGAAGCTCGCCCTCACCACATCGCCCGGCGAGATGGCGATGGCGGCGGTCAGCGCCCCGGAGAGGACGAGCGACCCGGCCCGCAACGATCGCCCCCGGGAGGCCAGGCTCTGAACCAACCAGGCCACCGCCGCGGCCGGATGCTCCATGACCGCAGCCCCGGCGGCCGTGGCAACCAGCTCGCCGTTCTTCTCGAAGACACAACCGGTGAGCCGCAGGTCGATGCCGTCGGGTGGGACCGGTGCGCCGACCGTGAAGCGGGCGGCAGAAGCGTTGTCGGCGATCACCGCCGGAAGCGTGAACCGGTAACCGGCGAATCGGCTGTCGAGCACGTCGAGAGCTGGGAGAACGGCGACCGTCGAGGCGAGGACATGTTCGGCGCTCACCCCCGGACCGGCCAGCTCCGAGCCGATGAGGAAGGCGATCTCGGGTTCGACCCGCGGTTGGATCAGCTCATCGCAACGAAGAGGCTCGCCCTGCTCGATCTGAGAACCCTCCAGCAGCCAGCCGTAGAGCGGTTGGTCGACCTCCATCTGCTTCTGCTTGGCTTTGCTGGTGAGGCCGAGCTTGGCCGCCACCGGCCTGTTCCCCAGCAGCTCGATGACCCGGTCTTGGAGCTCATAGGCAGCCTCGGCGGTTAGACCGTCGGCATCGGGTTCGATGGCCTGCCGAGTGCGAATGGCCTCAACCAGACGGTCGGGTAGGTCGGCCACTAGCTCTTGCCCCGCCCCGCCCGCGCCAGTTCCACGGCCACGTCGATGATCATGTCTTCTTGTCCGCCCACGACTTTGCGGCGGCCGAGCTCGATGAGGATGTCCTTCGCGTCGACCCCGTACCGTTCGGCGGCCCGCCGGGCGTGGAGCAGGAAGGACCCGTACACACCTGCGTATCCGAGCAGCAGGCCGTCGCGGTCGATCACGCCTTGCTCCGGCCGGATGGGGCGCACCACCTCCTCGGCGGCATCCATCATTGCCAGGGGGTCCACCCCGGTCTCGATGCCCGACTTGGCGCAGGCCGCCACCAACACCTCGGTTGGACAGTTGCCGGCGCCGGCGCCGAGGCCAGTAGTGCAGCCGTCGATCTGATCAACGCCCTCGTCGAGAGCGGCGAGGGAGTTGGCCACGGCCAGCGAGAGATTGTTGTGGGCATGGATGCCCACCTGGCATTGCAGGCCCGACTTGAGCGCGGCCACCCGCCGGCGGGCCTCGCCCATGGTCATTGCTCCCGCCGAGTCGACCACGTAAACACAATCGGCACCGTAGGACTCCATCAGTCGGGCCTGGGCGAGGAGGGCATCGGTTTCGACCATGTGAGCCATCATCAGGAATCCCACCGCCTCCAGTCCCAACTCGTTGCTGAGCTTGATGTGCTGTTCTGAGATGTCGGCCTCGGTGCAATGGGTGGCGATGCGCGCGACCCCCACACCGATCTCGGCTGCCCGGCGAAGGTCGTCCTTGATCCCGATTCCGGGCAACATCAGAACGGCGATCTTGGCTCGCCTAGCGGTTTCGACGGCCGTTGTCACCAGATCCATCTCTTCTGTGTGGCTGAAGCCGTAGTTGAAGGAGGATCCGCCCAGGCCGTCTCCGTGGGTGACCTCGATAACGGGCACTCCGGCGTTGTCGAGTGCGGTCACGACCTTGCGGACCTGGTCGACGGTGAACTGGTGGCGGACGGCGTGGGACCCGTCGCGCAGGGTCGAGTCGGTGAGTCGGAAGAGGGGAGCGCTCATGCCGTCACCAACTGCTGGGCGAGAGCCTCTCCGACCCGCACAGCGGCAGCCGTCATGATGTCGAGGTTGCCGGCGTAGGGTGGGAAGTAATCGCCCCCCCCCTCGATTTCGAGCAATGCCACTACTCTGGCCGAGACCTTCCCGCCCGGGGTGTGGAAGACCTCCTTCTCGAACAACGGCGCGGATCTGAGTCGGTAGCCGGGAACGTACTCGGAGACCTCGGCGACCATCTCTTCGATCGATTTGGCGACCAGGTGCTCGTCGTAGTCGTCGGCGAGGGCGCAGTAGACGGTGTTGCGCATGAGGATGGGAGGTTCGGCCGGGTTGAGCACCATGATCGCCTTGCCGTGCTGTGCGCCGCCCACTTCGACCAGCGCCCGGGAAGTGGTGCGGGTGAACTCGTCGATGTTCTGACGGGTGCCGGGTCCGGCCGACTTCGAAGCCACCGCCGAGACGATCTCGGCGTAGGGAACTGGGCCGACCCGGGCGACGGCGTGGACGATGGGGACGGTGGCCTGGCCGCCGCACGTGATGAGGTTGACATTGGGAGCCCCGAGGTGGGCGTTGAGGTTGACCGGTGGCACCACGGGTGGTCCGATCCGAGCCGGGGTCAGATCGACCGCCTGCAACCCGGCATGTTGGTAGCGGGGAGCGTTCTGGCGATGGACCCAGGCCGAGGTGGCCTCGAAAACGATCCGGAACTGCGCGGCGCGCTCCAGCAGCCAATCGACCCCTTCATAGGTGGCCTCGATTCCTAACTTGCGGGCGCGGGCCAGACCGTCGGAGTCGGGATCCACTCCGACCATCGCCCGTAGCTCGAGGTGAGCCGACCGTTGGAGCTTGAACATGAGGTCGGTGCCGATGTTCCCGGAACCGACGATCGCCACGGGGGTCTTGGCCATCCTCGTCGTCACCCCTTTTCTCGTCGCGCAGACGGCTGAGCGGCTGAAGCTCGT
>CAYUKI010000318.1:0-1991 GCA_964445235.1 uncultured Acidimicrobiia bacterium
ACCGCGTCCGACCCCAGTACGAGCGAGGGGTTGGGGAACAGGTCTGACTGAATGCCCATCCGGTGGGCGACCTCGATCACCTTCTCGACTCCCACCTGCATGATCAGCTGGGCATACACGGTGTTGACAGAGTTGTAGGTGGCCGTACCCAGATCGATGTTCCCGTAGCCGGCGCCGGCGTTGTGGACCTTCCATATGCGGCTGCCATCGGGGCCGCACACCGAAGGACAGACGATGTCCCTGGGAGTGGCCCCGCTCCACACCGAGCCCATGCTGATGCCGTTTTCCAGGGCGGCCACCAATGCGAAGACCTTGAAGGCTGAACCGGGGTTGCGCCGACCCTGAACGGCCAGGTCGAACTGGTTGAAGTCGAACGGCAGACCCGAGGCCATCGCCAGCACCGCCCCGGTGGCGTTGTCGACGGTGGCGATCGCCCCCACCGGTGTGCAGGGGTGGGTTTGAGCAAAAACCGCCAGGAACTCTTCGCTGTCGTCCGCATACCGGATCAAGCATTGGGCGAGGTTCTCTTCCGGTGGCAGGAGCGGGAACCACGCCTGCAGAATGGCGTTGGCGGCATTTTGCTTGTTGAGGTCGAGCGTGGTCGAGATAGTCAACCCGCCTCCCCCGTCGCAGTTCTCGGCGTCGGCCGGGCACCCGAAGATGGCTCGCTTGCGCTCCTCCTTGGTGGCGCCGAGCACCCCGAAACGGGGCTCGTTGAGGAGTTGTCGCTTCACCTCGGCGGCGACGTGGTCGGCCGGGCCCGTGAAGGTCGGAGTCAGCACTACGTCGATCGGCCTCTTCTTGGCGGCGGCGGCCGCCTCCTTGGTCAGCCAGCCCTCTTCCACCATCTGGTCGAGAACCTGGTCGCGGCGGTCCCTGGTGTCCTCGGGGCGACGGCGGGGGTCGTAGCGGAATGGATTGCGGACTAGCACCGCCAGGGTGGCGGCCTCGTCGACTTGCAGCTGGTTGAGGCTCTTGTCGTAGAACTCTGAGGCGGCCGCCGAGATGCCGTAGGCTGAGGACCCAAAATAGACGGAGTTGATGTAGTACTCGAGGATCTGGTCCTTCGAGAATCGGCGCTCCAACTCGGCGGCAATGAACGCCTCCTCGATCTTCCTCTGGATAGTGGGGTCGTTGCCGACGAAGACCTTCTTGACCACCTGTTGGGTGATCGTGGAACCACCTCGTCGCTGGTCGCTCACCAGGTTGTCGACCGCCGCTGAGAAGATGGCGGTGAAGTCGATGCCCTCGTGCTCGTAGAAGTCGGCATCCTCGGCAGCGAGCATGGCGTAGATCACCCGTTCGGGAACTTCTTCCAGGCGAACCGGTTGGGTGATCCTCCCGTCGTGCAGCTCCGCCAGCTTGGTGCCGTCGCCGGCGCTGATGACCGAGACGAGCGAGGGATCGGGAAGGTCGAGGACCCTGCCCTCGGTGTCGGGGACGTACTTGTCTTCCAGATCGCTGAACGAGCCATGCGCGGCGTTGGCCCACATGAAGGAGAACAGGCCGACCCAGGTGGAGCTGATGATGGCGATCGAGAGGAGAATCGCCACGGCCACGAACCATCGGCCGCGCCGTTCGTTGGCTTCTGCTTCGTGAATGGGTGCTCTTGCCATAAGGTTTGGGAGAATGGGTGGGAAGGCGGGCGTTACGATCCGGGTGAGCCTGGAAAAACGGCCTGGTGCCTGGTCAGAGGATACCCGTCGAAGAGGAGATACCGGTGACGGTCCGCCACACGACCAGCGGAATCCCGCTGGAAACGGTCCATTCCGCCCCTGCCGATCCGGCTCGACTTGGGGCGCCGGGTGAGTATCCGTTTACGCGGGGGCCGTATCCCACCATGTACCGGGGCCGTCCCTGGACGATCCGTCAGGTCGCAGGCTTCGGCCAGGGTGAGGACACGAACAGGCGCTACAAGTACCTGCTCGCTCACGGCGAGACGGGCCTCTCGACCGACTTCGATCTGCCCACGCTGCTCGGCCATGACTCCG
>CAYUKI010000318.1:2001-2700 GCA_964445235.1 uncultured Acidimicrobiia bacterium
GCTACCAACCGCCGCTTCGCCGACCTGCTCGCCGCCGGCCAGACCGGGCTGTCGGTGGCCTTCGACCTCCCCACCCAGATGGGCTACGACTCCGATCATCCGCTGGCGAGCGGGGAGGTAGGCAAGGTGGGTGTCGCCATCGACTCGGTCGACGACATGCGCCGGCTCTTCGAAGGCATCCCGCTCGGTGAGGTCTCTACCTCCATGACCATCAACGCCACCGCGCCGCTGCTGCTGCTTCTCTACCAACAGGTGGCCGAAGAGCAAGGGGTGCCGCCCGACCGCATCCGGGGAACCGTCCAGAACGACATTCTCAAGGAATACGCGGCGCGAGGGACTTTCATATATCCGCCTCGCCCCTCGATGCGCCTCGTTACCGATCTGTTCTCCTACGCGGCCTCCGAGCTGCCGGCCTTCAACACGATTTCGATCAGTGGCTACCACATCAGGGAGGCCGGGGCCACCGCTGCCCAAGAGCTCGCCTTCACCATCGCCAACGGCCTCGCCTACGTCCGGGCGGCAGTCGACGCCGGTCTCGAGGTCGATGCCTTTGCACCGCGTTTGTCTTTCTTTTGGAACGCCCATAGCCATCTCCTTGAAGAAGTGGCCAAGTTCCGCGCCGCCCGGCGGCTGTGGGCGCGGCTCATGCGGGAGTCGGTGGGTGCTCGGAATTCGGACTCGTGGGCGATGCGGTTTCAT
>CAYUKI010000319.1:0-2696 GCA_964445235.1 uncultured Acidimicrobiia bacterium
CGCCGCTATCGGTGCGGAAAGTCAGGCTGCCATCAATCAGGTGCGCCAGCTCGGCATCACGTCCGGCACCTCCGCCACCACCTTCTCCCCGTCAACATTGGTCACCCGGGAGCAGATGGCCTCGTTCCTGGCCCGGACCCTGAACGTGATCTGGACGGTGTCGTTCTTCGACACCACCAACCTGTTGGTTTGCACCGTCCCGCCATCAGGTCCGATCGACTGCGTCGCATCCGGGCGTTACCCCGCGGCGCGCACGTTCACGCTTCGGGAGGGCTTTCAAAGCGACTTGCCGGTGCCGTCGGGTGCTCTTGATCCGGCCCTGGGCCGTTTCGAGCTCTATCTCGATGGTGCCCCGGTGGCGGCGACGGAGAAGACCACCGCGCTTTCGGACTACCTGAATCACACCTGGGAGGCCACCTTCATTGGCGGTCTCACCGGAACTCACCAGCTCGTGGGCCGTTGGTATTACGACGGCGTACTCGGCTTCACCGTCAGCCTCTCGGCTCAGTTCATGTAGTCGGCTGCTTAGAGTTCGCGGCCGTGGTGATCTCGGGGAATCCAACCCGATACTCCGACACTCGGTCGGCGTGGAACGCCCTTCCTCAGGGGAGGGCGTTCCATGGTTTAGCCAGGACGAAGGCTCATCGCCGGTCCAAACCTGGCCCGTTCGAGGATGACCGCCGCCGCCGCACTGGACCAGACCACGCCCTTACTCGAGCCTCTTGCGGTGTAAATCGGGAATACGGGGGATCGGTCCGCCCATTTGAGCCATCATCGCCAGGTCGCACTCCGTTTGCCTCAGTGAGGGCGAGATCGGCGTCGGTGTATTCGGACGCATGGTCCGAGTGAGTGCATCCTTGGTGGGCCCACGTGGATTTGAACCACGGGCCTCGTCCTTATCAGGGACGCGCTCTAACCGAGCTGAGCTATGGGCCCCCTGGAGGGGCGGGAGTCTATCCCGACCGGGGCCGTAGTTCCAGATGGCCCCGGCTCGACGACGCCATAGAATGGAGGCCCGCGGGGACGTAGCTCAGTTGGAAGAGCGCCTGCTTTGCAAGCAGGAGGTCGTGGGTTCAAGTCCCATCGTCTCCACGGAACGCAAACACCCCCGAGGTGGTTGGTCCAGAACGCCGGCAAGTCCGCGGGGTACAAGAAAGCAGGAATGCGGAATGAACACAGCCGTCATCGTCGATGCTGTTCGAACCCCGGCCGGCAAGCGGAACGGGAAGCTCAAAGGAATCCATCCCGTCGATCTTGCTGCCATCCCCTTGCAAGCACTGGTCGAGCGAAACGGCATCGATCCGGGTCTGATCGAAGACGTGATCATGGGCAACGTCTCCCAGACCGGAGAGCAGGGCGCCAACATCGGTCGTAATGCTGCCCTTGCCGCCGGCTACCCCGAAGAGGTGGTTGGCACCACCATCGACCGCCAATGTGGATCGTCTCAGCAGGCCGCTCATTTCGCTGCTCAAGGCGTGATGGCCGGCGCCTACGACGTGGTGGTGGCCGCCGGCGTGGAGTCGATGACCCGAGTGCCGATGGGAATTACCTTCCAGCAGGGCCCCGGCATGCCGTTCGGGCCGAAGATGCTGGAGCGCTACTCCCAGGGCCTCGTGCCGCAGGGGATCTCCGCCGAGATGATCGCCGAGAAGTGGGGTCTGTCCCGCCAGGAACTGGACGAGATGTCGCTGCTCTCCCATCAGCGGGCTGCCGAGGCGACCGCAGAGGGCCGGTTCGCATCGCAGATCGTTCCGGTCCAGGTATCTCTCGACGATGGGACAGAGGAGATCATGACCCGGGACGAGGGCATTAGGTGGCCGAGCTCGATGGAGAAGCTGGCCTCCCTACAACCGGCCTTCAAGGCAGATGGCGTGATCACCGCCGGCAACTCCTCGCAGATTTCCGACGGGGCTGCCGCCGTACTGATCATGAGCGACGCCAAAGCCAAGCAATTGGGGCTGCGCCCCCGCGCACGTTTCGTGTCGTTTGCCCTCGCCGGGGTGGATCCGGTGATGATGTTGACCGGACCGATCCCCGCCACCAGCAAGGTGCTGGCCAGAGCCGGCCTCACCCTCGACGACATCGATCTCATCGAGATCAACGAGGCGTTTGCGGCGGTCACCGCCGCCTGGCGGGCCGAACACGGCGGCTCCGACCCAGAAGCCCTCTGGGCGCGCACCAACGTCAACGGGGGGGCGATCGCCCTCGGTCACCCGTTGGGGGCGTCCGGCGCTCGATTGCTGACCACCCTCGTCCATGAGTTGGAGCGCACAGGCGGTCGCTATGGCCTGCAGACCATGTGTGAGGGTGGGGGCATGGCCAACGCCACCATCATCGAACGGTTGTAGTTGGGCCTATTTCGGCTTCTTATCGCCGTCGGGATCGGCACGGTGATTTGGGTGGCGTCGACCCGCATACTCCGCCTGCTCGCCACCCCTCCGCCGGAGGTTGATCCTGCCGATGTGGTTGACGTCGACCAGGACTACCGGTGTTCGGTGTGTGGCACCGAAGTGACCGTTCGCGTAGCCAACCTACGGGAAACCGCACCCCCCCGGCATTGTCGCGAGGAGATGGACGCCGTCTGGCGGCCATAAGTCCGGACTGAATTACACATTGGTAGTTATCCACTACCTGTGCATGAAATCGGGGATAACTACAAGCCTGTAAGAAACCCGTCAGGAGCCGCCGAGATCGCT
>CAYUKI010000320.1:0-2690 GCA_964445235.1 uncultured Acidimicrobiia bacterium
ATGACAACCCGACAAGTCCCTGGTCGCTACGAGGAGTATCGGTAAAAGGCCGGATCACCCTCGATACGCCAGACCTCTCACCGCGGGAACGAATCCCCATTCGCTCAGTGCCGGGGCCAGTCCACTCTCCGCCGCCGGTGATTCCCCGACCGTTTCCAGGGTCAGCCTCCGATACCGCCGGGCGATGGCAGCAAGTTCGCGGGCCATCTCGCCGCCGAGATCGCGATCGAAATCAAGGAGCAGCAAGCGTCGACCTCCGCGTTCGAGATATGCCGCCAGTCTCCCCTCCGCCATGAGCACGTAGCTGCCGGCGGCCCGAGCCAAGCGGCCCCCCGCCACCTCCGGCCAGGGGAGGAAGGCCCCGTACGGATTGGCCGGGTCGGTCGCAGCTATTCCCACCACCCCGGTCGTCCCCGGCTGGCGGAGCCGGTCCACCGCACCTGGCAGGGCGAACTGGGCGCCACCCAGACCCTCGACGAAATAACCACGGCGGACCCGGCCGGTCTCTTCTAAACGGGTCAGGACCGGATAGATGCCCGTGAAGCCACCGGGGATCCCCTCCCCGGCGACATGGTTGCGGGTGATGACACCGTGGCGATCCAACAGCAGTTCGCTCCAGGCGCTGGCCCGGATCGTGGGATCGACCTCGTCGGGGATCAAACGCGACCAGCGGCCGGCGGCATGAGCCGGGAAACGGGACGCGCCAGTCAGACGGTTGCCAGTCGGACGGTTGCCAGTCGGACGGCTGCGCGAGCCTCCCCGGGTACCGGTGTAAGCGCGCAGCGGGGCCAGGGTGTCGTTGGTCACGAGACCGGCCCACACCAGATCCCACAGGGCGTCCAGTATCAGATCGGGTGACCCTCCCCCCAGTTCTTGATAGAGGTCGTGGAAGAAGGAAGCCCCTCGTTTTTCCAAAGAGGAAAGGAGTCCTCGATGGGTGACCCCGTCGGGGACGTCCTCCGGGACGGGGTACCAGAGCGAGGCCAGCTGGGTCCGCAGATACAGGGCCACCTTGCCATCGGTACCCCCTAGGGGGCCCCGGCCCGCCCATACGACGTCCCCTTCGAGCATCAGCTAGTCAGAATCGGTCCCGCCTCGTTCACCCGGCTCGCCAGTACATCTCGCTCTAGGACCGAGGCCGCCAGCTCGACGCCTTGGAGACGCCTGATGGCATCGGCCACCGCCTCCCGTCCTCGAGAGGGTTTTCCGGAGATCCCCTGCCAGAGTGGTGCGAACCGGGCCAGGGCGGCTCCATCCACCGGTTCGATCTCCTTGCGGAGCATGGCGAGCGAGCGCCGCTTGAGGCGTCGAAGGACTTCGGTGTCGACCCATTCGGGTGGCGAGGCGCCCCAGAACACCCCCCGTCCGACCCGGCCGGCCGCTTCGAGGTGACGGAGGGCCGATTCCACCACCCCTGAGGGCAGGGCCAGGGCGGCGGCGGCGGTGGCAGTGGAAAACGGCCCGTGGGTGCGGGCGTATCTCCCAACAACGTCACCGAGCGGATCATTGACCGGTTCCAAGAACACATGGGGGACACCGGGAGGCGGCTGCACCCCGAGGGCATCGCGCAGACGGGCGGTGTCCTCAATGGCCGCCCACACCGGCCGGCCCGCCATCCGCACCTCGATTGCCCGGCCTGATGAGATGAGGGTCGCCAGAGCATCTCCGAGATCCACCCCGTCGCTTCTGACGTCCAGGTCCTCGGTGGTGAGCGGCCCTAGTGTCCGCAACAGGTCGTGGATGCCGTCGACGCCCCGCACCACTCTCTCCGGAGTGAGATGTTGTAGGTCGAGCTCTACCGCGGCGACGACGTCGGGGGAGATGATCTCGCCGAGTTCGCCATCACCGAGAAGGCTCCGGAGGAGTTCGCGGTCGAGGGTGAGGGCGGCCGCCCGGCGCTCCGCCAGAGGCGTATCGGTTTCGTACAGGAAGGCGGCAACGAAGGAGAACAACAGCGACGAAGCAAAAGGCGATGGTCCTTCGGTCTCCACCTCGACCAGGCGGATCCGTCGCGATCGAATCCGGCCCAACACGTCTTCCAGGGCGGGAAGATCGAAATCGTCGCAGAGCACCTCGCGGTAGGTCTCGAGGATGATCGGGAAATTTCCGAACTGGCGGGCGACCGCCAGCAGGTCGGAGGCCCGCCGGCGTTGCAGCCAGAGGGGGGTGCGGTTGCCCGGGCGGCGACGGGGGAGCAACAATGCCCGGCCGGCGGCTTCCCGGAACCGAGCCGCAAATAGGGCGGTGTCGGCGAGGTGCTCTTCGAGCAGCGGTCGGACCTCCTCGGGCTCGAGAGCCAGATCGGATAGCCCCGGGACCTGGTCGCCGTCCGGGAAGCGGAAGGCAATGCCGTCGTCGGTCCAGACGACATCGACATCGGTGCCATACCTCGCCCGCAGTTTGTGGGTGAGGGCCATTGCCCAGGGGGCGTGGATGCGGGCGCCGAGGGGCGAGAGGAGAACCACCCGCCAGTCGCCAATCTCATCACGGAATCGCTCCAGCACCAGCGTCTGATCGCTGGGGAGGACCCCGACCGCCTCTTTTTCCTCGTGGAGATAGGCGGCGAGATTGGAGGCGGCGAGCTCGTCGAGGTGGTAGCGATCGATCAACAGGGGAATGCTTTCTTCGGGTGGCAGGGCGCCGACCTCACGAACGAATTCCACGTTGCGGCGATGCGTGACGACGGGAAC
>CAYUKI010000321.1:0-2669 GCA_964445235.1 uncultured Acidimicrobiia bacterium
CTGGGGGGTGTGGGTCTCGCCGATGGTCATGGCCGGAATCCTACCTTAGAACCAGGCTGCGGTCATGGTCGCTGATCCGGGCGCTCCCACCGCTATCGCTGATCCGGGCGCTCCCACCGCTATCGCTGATCCGGGCATGGAAGGGTAGGAGGGACATGATGATCGTCACCCCGGACGCCGACCCGTAGGCGGAGGCGGTGCCGAACCCCGAGCCAAGGTGGACCACCACGCCAACGATGACTCCCGTCGCCACCCCGAAGGGGGAGGCGCGCCCGTCGGCGGAGGCCGGATGGACGACGATGGCAAGAGCCACCCCCGTCCCAGAGGCGCGCCCGTCGGCGGTGCCAGAGTGGACTACGACACCAGAACCAGCGGCGAAGGGAGACAGGGTGCCGAGGGCCGATCCGGTATGGACGACCACGGCTGCGGCAGTCCCGAACGGAGAGGCGCCGCCAAGCGCCGAACCGACGACAACAACCACGGCCGAACCGATTGCCTGGGGGGAAGCCGTGCCGAGGGCGACTGCAACCAGGACCCGAACACCGCTCGCCGCTCCGCTCGCCGAGGCCGAGCCGAGGGCCGTGGCGGTGAGGACGAACCCGCCCCCCGATACTCCCTGTGGCGATGCCGTACCCGAGGCCGTCGCCGAATGGATAACGATGGCAGCCCCGACGCCGGAGGGGGAAGCCGAACCGAGGGCGGTGCTGGTATGGACGACTGTGCCGGTGGCGATCCCCTGTGGCGAGGCCGCGCCGAGACCCGAACCCAGCCGAATGACGGCACCGGTCGCCAGCCCCTGCGGCGACCCGGTTCCCAGGGCCGACGCCAAACGCACGACGGCACCGGCGGCGATCCCCTGCGGCGAAGCAGAGCCGAGAGCGTCGCCGGTGACGACCGGCTGGGCGAAGACCGTGCCGATCCACTGTTTCCGGGGGATGGGCGGGCGGTAGGAAGGCGGCCAGCTCACCAGCCGACCTCGGGTACCCGTTGGGCTATGACGAGGCGTCGGTCGTTGCGACCGAATGGGAATGACGCTCGGGCCACCAGCCCGAACAAGACCCCGGTATTGATGGCGTCAGCGGCGGAGGTGGTCGAGTGGGAACGGGCGCCGGTGGCGGCCCCCGAAGATGGCCCGTCATAAACGAATACGGAGCCATCGGTACCGGTAAGGGTTTCCAGGTCGGCCCGGTTGGTGAAGGTCGGGTCGGTGCCCGCGATGGCCCCGGCGGTGGTGTTGTCCTCGTTGTAGAAACCAGCCGCTATCACATGGGCGGCGGTCTCGATCGGATCAAAGGTGGCGTAGGTGACCGTATCGGACGACACGTTGGCAGAGGTGGTCGGAGTGGCGGCGTCGATGGGAGTGGCCGATACCAGACAACCCGAGAAACAGGCGATGAACCCATAGAACAACAGGTTGTCGTCAACCGGCTTGGTGAAGTTGAAGGTTGCCCCGGCGTCGCCTGCTACGACCCGCTTCCAGGCGATGGTTGACCGCTGCGCCGCGGTGTTGTCCACCTCGACGAACTTGGACCAGTTGACCGGGGCGGTGATGACCTGATTCGCCTTCTGTCCGATGAAGGCCAAGAAGATGTCGTCAGCGATCACACCGGTGGTAGGGGCGACCACCGCCAAGGTAACGGTAGTGGCGTTGGCGGCTAACGCTCCGTTGATGCGCCAGGCGACTGGCATCGCCTACAACTCTCGGACGTACACCGTCCCCGATAGGGTGGCATCATCGGCCAGGGCCGTCAGCAGCCGGACACAGAGCAGGTCGGCCCCTTGGGTCTTGGGTCGCATGTCCGGAGGGAATATCAGTTGCAGCCCAGTTCTGATGTTGAACGTGTCGGCGTGCAGGGTAACCGCGGTACCCGCTGAAGCCGGGGTCGAGGAGACCACTTCGGCGGCGAAGGAGGCCGCCCCGTCGGAGGCGTCTAGCGGTCTCGGGGTGGTCGCCGCCCCGTTCCCGGTGGTGGTGTTCCCCCGCACGATCGACCAGGCCACCATCTCCTCCTGAGCATCGCCGACCTCAGTCTTGTTCCCGATGAAGATGGCGACTATCTCAATCGGCTTGTCGGCGGCGGCGTCCAGCTCGAAGAAGTCGTAGTCGGCGAGGGCGGTCGTGAACGCCTGCTGATCGAACGATACGGTGTAAATGCCCCGGGGCATCAGTCGATCGCTATGTCAAGGTCGCCAATTCCCACCCGGAACAGGTCGCCGGGATTGAACGCCTTGCCGACGGCCCGCACCGCGATCCCCTCCCCATCGGTGGTCAGGACCACCGCCCCACCACCTTGGGTGGTGGAGATTTGGAAGGTATCGGCGGTCGCTCCAACGATGAAGTAGAGGACGTCCTCGGATGGCCCGGCCGGGAGAGGCGAACCCGACGCTCGTTTCAGGTAGACCCGATCGTCGTTCGAGTACCCGTGGGCATAGGAGGTGAACACGTCGCCGGCGTTGGTGGCGGTAAAGGTGGCGGCGGTACCCCCCAGCGGTACGGCCCACATGAAGTTACCCGCCACCGAGGCATCCCATTCCCCGAGGAAGAAGATGGTCGACCCGGTAACCCCGGTGAGGTCCCACTCCTCGACTGCGGTGTTGGCGGCAGCACCGGCGACGGCAGCCCCGAAGGCTATCGACTGTCGGGCATAGGAACCCCCGGTCAGCTCGTT
>CAYUKI010000322.1:0-2667 GCA_964445235.1 uncultured Acidimicrobiia bacterium
CCATCAACATTGTCATCGACGGCCGCCCGGTGCAAACGGCGGCCGGCGAATTGCTGATCAAGGCCGCCCAAGACCACGGCACCTACATACCGCGATTCTGCTGGCACCCGCGTATGAAACCGGTCGGTATGTGCCGCATGTGCTTGGTCCAGATCGAGACGCCGCGCGGCCCTGCCCTCATCACCGCCTGCACCAACACGGTGGCAGAAGGAATGGTCGTCCACACCCAAGACGAGATTGTCAAGAAGGCCCAAGAAGGGATCCTCGAGTTTCTTCTGATCAATCATCCTTTGGACTGTCCGGTCTGTGACAGGGGGGGGGAGTGCCCCCTCCAGGACCAGGTGATGGCCTACGGTCCTGGCGAGTCGCGGTTCGTAGAGGAGAAGCGCCATTTCGAGAAGCCGATTCCGATCTCTGATCTGGTGTTCCTCGACCGGGAGCGATGCATCCTTTGCGCTCGCTGCACTCGCTTCTCCGAGGAGGTCTCGGGCGACCCGCTCCTCGTATTCAAGGAGCGAGGCAACTACACCCAGATTCAGACGTTCCCCGACGAACCATTTCGCTCATATTTCTCAGGCAACACCGTGCAGATATGTCCGGTGGGGGCTCTCACCTCGTCGGCCTATCGATTCAAGGCGCGTCCGTGGGACCTAACCGCCGTGGAATCGACCTGTACCCATTGCACGGCCGGAGATCGCATCTCCGTCCAGAGCAGCCAGAACCAGATCATCAGATTCCTGGGGGTCGATGCGGATGCCACCAACCACGGCTGGCTTTCCGACAAGTGCCGGTTCGGTTTCGAATACCTGGGATCGGCAGACCGTCTCACCGCACCGCTGCTCAGACAGACCGACGGTTCTCTCGTCGAGGTGTCTTGGTCGGAGGCCCTGGACGTCGTCTCCAAACGCCTGGGCGAGATCGTGGCGGAACATGGCGGGGGAGCGGTGGCCGGCCTTGGAGGAGCCCGGGGCACCAACGAAGACGCCTATGCGTTTGGCAAGTTCCTCCGTTCGGTGATCGGTACGCCGCACCTCGACGCCCAGATGGACGACGGGCTCGATCCGCAGTTTCTTGCCACCGTGGCCGACCGAGCCACTTTGGCCGACCTGGACTCCGCCGGCGCCATCCTCGTCTGGGCCGCCGACCTGAAGGAGGAGCACCCCACCCTCTACCTCCGGGTGCGCCGGGCGGCCCAAGAACTCGGCGTACCGCTGGTCGTTATCCATCCCCGTCGCACCGGCCTCGATGATCGAGCCTCCATCAAGCTGACCTATCGACCCGGCGCGGGAGGGGATTTGCTCACTCGCATCCAGGCCGGGGAGCTCACCGACCTGACCGCGGCTCTCTCCAAGGGTTCGGTGGTAGCCCTGATTGGTCGTACCGGCTACACGGAAGATCCGCGCTTGGCCGAGGCGGTGGCGGCATTCATACGCTCATTGCCCGGATCGAAATTGTTGCCACTGGCGCGCCGCTCCAACGTCTACGGCGCCCTCGACATGGGCCTGGCGCCGACTCTATTGCCCGGCCGAGTCTCGGCGGTGGGGGGGGGACGAGACTGCCGGTGCATCCTCGAAGGGCTGCGCGACGGCGCTCTCAAGGCAGTGATCCTCTGCGGAGCCGACCCGGTTCGCGACGTGCCGGACGGGCGGCTGGCCCGGCAGGCTCTGGAGGCGGCGAATCTGGTTGTGGCTCTTGACCTGTTCCTCACCGACTCGACGCGAATGGCCGACGTGGTCTTCCCGGCACTCGGTTTCGGTGAGAAGGACGGCACCGTCACCAACGTCGAAGGGCGGGTGCAGACCGTCAACCGGATCGTGCCCGGACCAGGCCAAGCGCGCCCTGATTGGTCAGTGTTCGACGACCTCGCCTCGCGCCTCGGCCAGCCGCTCGGGTTCGGATCGGTCGACGCCATCGGCAAGGAGATATCCGCTACAGCCCCTGCCTACGAGGGCATCACCCGCGAGGCCATCGAATGGACGAGTCGGGATGGCGTACTGGTGGACCTCGCCGCTCAGGGCAGGACCTTCGTTCCCACCGCAGTCGAATCCAAGTCGGTGAGCGCCGAGCTGGTACTCCACTACGCCCGGGTCATGTACGACGATGGAGTCCTGGTCAGGGAGGGACCCTCGCTCGCCCCGCTGGCTCCGGGCGGTTTTGCCGCCCTCCACCCCGATGATGCCATTCGGTTGGGGCTGGTCGAAGGGCAGCGGGTGGTAGTTGCTGCGTCGGGGGGGGAGGCGGATCTGCCCCTTCAGCTAGACGCCTCGTTGGCGAGGGGCACCGTGTACGTACCGTTCAATCAGGCCGGCGTGCCCTCGCTGGGCACGGACCCGGTGGCCACCGCCCGGAGCGCATGAGGGGAACCGCCGCCGCGGTCGCCCTTTCTCTTGCCACCTTCGCAGGTTGCAGCGAACCCGCCGACGTAGAGGTTGAGCCCCGGTTGGTGGCCGAACAAGCCCGCGCCATCGCCATCGAACAGATGCGCACGATGAGGGAGCGGGCGGTGGCACTTCGATTGGCCATCGCGGACATCCCGATCGAGATTGTTTCGGCCGAATTGTTGGAAGCCGCCGGACTCGATCGGGCCCTCGACCGGGAGACGGACACCGACATCTCCGGCCTGGTCTGGTTGGTGGTCGGCAAGGGCCCCTTCATCAGCGTCCAAGG
>CAYUKI010000323.1:0-2637 GCA_964445235.1 uncultured Acidimicrobiia bacterium
GGGTGGTTTTGCGGGTCGCTCGCCAAGGCTGCATAGCGGGAACCGACCGGACCAGCATTAACGTTTCCCCCCCATGCGGCGCCGTTTCCTTGTTGCCACCGTTCTCCTGGACCTCGCCTCCTTGGCGTTGGCGACCATCCCGGCCTCGATCTTCGTCTTCGATCGCGTGCTGCCCTGGAAGGGCGCCCCCCGGATTTGGCCGCTTCTCTCCATCCTGGCGGGGGGTTCCCTGATCGGGTCGTACCTCACCCATCGATCGACCCGCTCGGGCGTGCCGCGCCCTTCCTACGGTCGGGCGGTCAGCATTGCCGTCCTGACCCTGGCGGTCACCGCGGTCGCGGCTTTGGCATGGCGCGACCAGTTCTACTTCAGCCGTCGATTCATCGGTTTCACCATGGCGGGCCAGCTTCTGGCCATGCTCGCCCATCGAGTGGTCGCCCGGTCGAGGCCCTGGTCGGAGGATCTCTTGGTGATTAGCTCCGCCAAGGAGCTCATCGACCACTTGCGGATGGCTCCCCACGCCCGACTGCTCGATGTGATGGATCCGCGCTCTGAATACGCACCGGCGCCCCCCCCTCCGGATGCCACCTTGGCCGTCGACCTGAGCGAACCGCTTTCCGAGGCGATGGCGCGCTATGTCACCTCCTCGAGCGCGGCCGGCTACCCGATCATTCCGCTCGGCGTCGTCTACGAGGACCACACCGGACGCATGCCAATTGTTCACCTCGCCGACGGTTGGGAGCTGGAGTCGCCGTTCCAAGACGGCGGCCTGTATGCCCCGTTCAAGAGGCTTTTCGACATCGTTTTGACGCTCCTGGTAGCCCCGCTGGTGCTGGTGATGGCGGCTCTCACGTGGCTCGTTATCCGCCTTGACTCGAAGGGCCCGGCCATCTTCAAGCAGCCCCGCGTGGGTCTGCGCGGGCGAACGTTCATGATCTACAAGTTCCGCACCATGAAGAACGGAGCCAGTGTCGGTGAGCCCTCGTTCGCAAGTCCGGACGACCCGCGCCTCACCCGGGTGGGCAGGTGGCTGCGGAAGACCCGTCTCGACGAATTACCGCAGCTCTGGAACGTCCTCAAGGGCGACATGAGCCTGGTGGGCCCCCGGCCCGAACAGGTGGAGTTCGTCCACCAGTTCTCCGAGCGGATCCCCTTCTACGCCCAGCGCCATCAGGTTCGGCCCGGAGTCACGGGTTGGGCGCAAGTCAACTACGGATACGCCGATGACGAGGCCGACACCGTCGACAAGCTCACCTACGACCTGTACTACGTCAAGAACATGTCGCTGTGGCTCGACCTGCACGTGCTCGGCAAGAGCTTTTGGACGGTGTTGTCGGGTTTCGGGGCTCAGTAGGGTCCCGACGGCTGTGAACCCTCTCTCGGTGATGGGTCGTATGCCGCCGCGCGTGCGCAAGCTTGCCAAGTCGGTCCCGGGAGCGTGGCGGGTTCGGGCGTTCCTATCGGGCCGGCCGAGAGGCCCGCGACCGACCTCTGGGACCAAACGGCCAGTCGTGTATCTGCCCACCTGGGCGAGGTGGGATTCGATGCGCCAGCGACCCCAATACCTGTTGGAGGCGTGGGCCAGGGCAGGGCACCCGGTCTACTTCGTGGACCCCAGAGAGGATCGGGCCCGGTCGGTCGACGGTGTGACCATCGTCCCGACCATCCGCCAGACTCCTCGATCTGGTGTCATCCTCCATATCCATTTCGCACCCCTTCGGCATCTCATCGAACGATTCGACGACGCGGTGGTCGTCTACGACGTTCTTGACGACCTTTCCATCTACGACGCAGATGAGATCGGTGTCCCCGAACGTGGACGGGTTCGATCCCACCATCCCATCCTGATCAAGGACGCCGATGTGGTTACAGCCTCCAGTGAAGTGCTGGCGGAGAAGCATCGGCGCGAGCGGGCTGATCTCCTGCTCGTCTCCAATGGCGTGGATCTGGAGGCTTTTTCCCAACCCGGGCCGACTCCCCTCGACCTCCCCACCGCCCGGCCGCTGATCGGCTATCACGGGATGGTCTCGTCGTGGTTCGACTTCGATCTCCTCGAAGCAGTCGCCGGTATCCGCCGCGATTGGACCTTCGCCCTCGTGGGTCCGGTCGATGCACGGGTGGAGGAGCGGGTTCGGCAGCTTCAACGACTTCCCAACGTGGCGGTCCTCGGTGAACGGTCGAGCGACGCCATGCCCGCCTATGTTCAGGCGTTCGACGTTGGGGCTATTTGGTTTCTCGTCAACGACATGACGTCGGGCGTGACGCCGCTCAAGATGTACGAATGCCTGGCCGCCGACCGTCCGTGCATAGCAACGCCATTGCCGGGAGCCGTGGCGGAAGAAGCTGTGACGGTCGCCGGTACCGCGGCCGACTTCGTGGCGGCGATCGAAACCAGCCTCCGCACTCGCCACGACCCCGCCAGCGCGACCGCCCGGCGTGAGGCGGCGGAGGCGGCCGACTGGTCTCGGCGACTCGAACCCGTGCTCGAGAGACTGGGCGGAAGGTTGTACGTGCCCTAGGTCCGATGGTGGCGGGCGGCGGCGTCGATGAGCGTGCCGGCCCGTACGTCCCAGGTGTTGGCGCGGGCGGTGTTGCGTAGCAACTCCCGGAAGGCCGGATCCTGTCCACGGCGCATCG
>CAYUKI010000324.1:0-2620 GCA_964445235.1 uncultured Acidimicrobiia bacterium
GAAATCTCTCCCGGCATGATGACCGGGCGGACGACACGCTGCGTAGACGGCGCGTTCGCCTGCCAGCACCATTTCGGCGGCAGTAAGGGCGCAACCGGCGGCGGCGACGGCCGCCGTGTACGTACCCGGACCGAGCGGCGTGGTGGTGTCCATGGCATACCAGCCGGCTCGGGCCGACTCGGCGACCGGTCGTCGACGCCTGAGGCTGCCGAATATCTGCGGCAGAGGGAAGACGTAAGGGACGACCTGGTCTTGGCCGGGGTTCTTGGGATAGCCGGCGGCAACCCAGCGGTCGTGGGCGGATGCCAGATGCTCGAGGAAGTCCGGGTCGTGAACCGTGGTGAGGTCGCCACGCGAATGGGGCGTCGGCTCCACCATGCGAGCCCCCGCCGTCACGAGCGCCTCGCGAATCACTTCGCCCCGCGCAGGCACCTCGTCTGGAGGGATGGTCACACCGACCCAAACCTCGCCGTGCGGATCGTGCAGCCGGTGTGCCTCCGACCACACGGCCGGCATTCGGAGTGTCGGGTGGCTCAAGACGTGCTAGATGGTACGTTGCGCACCTGGATGAAGCACGAAATCACGTGTCTTGCCCGGTGGCGCCATGTCGGAGGCGCCAGTCCGGCCGACGGCTCGCCGGCTATCCGATCGCGCCGGCCTCCGCCATGTTCAGTTCGATGAGGCGGTTCATCTCGACCGCATACTCCATGGGAAGCTCCCGAACGATCGGCTCGATGAACCCGGCCACCACCAACGAGGTGGCCTGCTCCTCGGTGAGGCCTCGGCTCATCAGGTAGAAGAGCTGCTCCTCCCCCACCTTGGAGACGGTGGCCTCGTGGCCGATCTCGGCGTCGTTCTCCTCGATCTCCATCGACGGATAGGTGTCAGACCGCGACTTCTCATCGAGGATTAGGGCATCACAGCGCACGAAGCTCTTGGCCCGCTCCGCCCCCTGTTCGACCCGGACCAAACCTCGATACCCGGCGCGGCCGCCGTTCTTCGAGATCGATTTGGAGATGATGGTCGAGGTCGTGTCGGGAGCGGCGTGCACCATCTTGGCCCCGGCGTCTTGATGCTGTCCCTCCCCGGCGTAGGCGATCGACAGCACCTCGCCGTGGGCACCCGGCTCCATCAACCAGACCGCTGGATACTTCATAGTGAGGCGGGAGTTGTGGACGATGAATCCCTCTGCAACGAAGTTGCCCGTCTCCTCGACCTCGATGTCCCACGTCGGCACCACTTCGCCAAGCTCACCCACCGCCACCCGATGGATCTCCACCGACTCGGGCAGTTCGATGCTGGACCGTCCAACTCTACGGAAGGGCTCGTTCTTCTCAACCGGAACCTGCTGGCGACCTGCCTCTCGAAGCGGATCCGACACCTCGGCCAACAATCGCCGATCCAAGGGGAAATCGAGGCGATGGGAGCCCCTGCTGGTGCTCTCGTAACCGAGAATCCGAACGGCTTTGCCCTCGTGCTCGGTGTTGATGCGGGCACGGATGCCGAGAGACGTGAGCACCTCGCTCGCATCCTCCAGCAGCGGTCGGTTGACAGACTTGATCGAAAAGCCTCGACGGCCCCGCGCCGCGCACCCATCAGAATCGAGCAGTCCGGCGAGCAGAGCGACCCGCTGCGATTCAGGCAGATCGAGCACCCATTCGGGCAGGCGCTTTTCGAGTGCCCCGGACACGAGTCCATTGCTCTCGAACAAGTCGGCCAAATCGACGGAGTTCCAGGTCACGGCGATCCCGTCCGCCCGCACCGAAGGGTGGACTTCGGGCGCCAGCCGATTCATCACTTCCAGCAGACGCTGGTGGGCACGGTCTCCGGTTGGAACCGAGAAGACCACCTTGGCCCATCGCCTACCGCCGGCTTCGGACGGCTTCGAATCGATGGATCCATCCCCGAGGAACAGCCCGAACAACCACATCAGCTCGTCGGTGGTGTGCTCGGGAACGTCCAATCGAGCCGCACGAACCCGGGCGGCCGCATAACCCGTCTGGTACTGATTGCTTCCCACGAAGGTAGTTTCCAGAGACGGCTGTTCGAGTTTGTGGGGATGCCCGTAATCGAGGCTGGTGGTCGGAACGATGGCGTGCGACAACTGATCGGCACGGACGTAGCCCAGCCGATACCGGCCCAACTTCTTGGGGCGTTGGGGGTCGTAGCGGTACGAGTAGAAGGGGTGGTTGTCGGTCACCAGCAGACGGCGCTCGCCGGTGCGGACCTCACGTACTTGCTGATATCCCGAGAAGCGCTTGGCCGTCACCTTCCTCCATGCCAGTTTCCCGCTGGCGTCGTCGTATGACAGCACGTCCTCGCCGGGCTGGAGCAGCTCGATGGGTTTCGACCCAGACGGAGTGGTCACGCGCGAGCCTTCGGCGAGACAGCCGATGTTTCCGTCGATCCATTCCATGGTGGCGTCGGCATAGGCGGCGGCCCGTTTGGTAACGAGATTGAACACGTTGTTCGACCAGTTTTGGATGGTGGTGTAGCGACACCGCCCTCCTCGCTTGACGACGATCTCGACGACCGCTGAGTGCAGGGAGTCCGTCGAGTAAACGGGAGCACTACACCCTTCTACATAGTGGACGAACGCCCCTTCATCGATGATGATCAT
>CAYUKI010000325.1:0-2287 GCA_964445235.1 uncultured Acidimicrobiia bacterium
GGTCGCTACGGAAGGATGGGGGGCCCGACTGCTGGCCCTTCAGGGCGTCGATGGCCAATGGGGGGGAGGCGCCTACTCGCCCAAGTGGACCTCGACGACCTACACACTCCTGCTGCTCCGCCACCTCGGCCTCGACCCGCAAAGCGACCCGGCCCGGGCGGCGGTCGGACGAGTCCGGGAGCGGGTGGTGCTGGGCCGGATGGCCTGGCCCTTCTTCGCCTACCGGGGGGAGACCTGCATCACCGGGATGTCCCTGGCGCTGGCGGCGTACTTCGGTGAGGGCGGGGAGGCGAGCGATGAGGTCGCCGGCTGGCTCCTCTCCGAGCAACTCGAGGATGGCGGCTGGAACTGCGACACGATGAACGGGTCGAAGCGCTCGTCCTTCAACACCACGATCTCGGTTCTCGAGGGTCTCCTCGAGTACGAGCAGGCCAAGGGCGGTCGGATTGGAGCGGTGGCCGCCGCGCGTGCCCGGGCCGAGGAGTACCTGGTGGCTCGGAGGATGTTTCGATCCCTCACGACAGGGGAGGTGGTCAGCTCCCGCTGGAAGCTCTTCTCCTTCCCACCGCGCTGGCATTACGACGTCCTGCGCGGGCTCGACTACCTGCAGAGCGCCGGAGCGGCTCCCGACGACCGGTGCGACGAGGCGATTGACCTGGTCGAAAGTAAGCGGCGGTCCGACGGGCGATGGCCGCTTCAGAACTCCTATCGGGGCAAGGAGCACTTCCAGATGGAGCTGGGACCAGGACAACCCAGCCGATGGAACACCCTGCGAGCACTACGGGTGCTCAATTGGTACCGCCGGGATGGCGACTCGCCTCATGGCGGAAGGTTCGCCAGCGGGCGCACCGATGTCGCCGACCGGTCCGAAGAACTGCTGAGAGAAGCCAGCTTCCGCCGCGACTGATCGATGTCATTGATCCTCGATACCGGAGTGGTCTACGCCAGGTAGGACCGGGACGACCGCCGGCACCGCGTGACTCGAGGTTCCAGGAGCGCACCGGTGTTAGCGGGTGTTCAGCCCCGCCACCACCGCTTGGACGCCGAGGTCCCTTCGTTGGGATCGTAATTGACCATCCAGTTCACCCCGAACCGGTCGGTGCACATGCCGAAGCCGGCGCCCCCGACGGCCTTCTCGAACGGCATGGTGATCTGCCCGCCTTCGGACAGCATGTCGAAGATTCTCCGTGCTCCCGCTGTGCTGTAGGGGCTCACTCTCAGGTGCACGTTGTCGCCACTCGTGGTCGGCCCCATCGACGAGGGTCGATCTGATCCCATCAGAACCTGTCCCTCCCCGATGGGCAGGGCGACATGCATGATTTTGCCGGCGTCACTCTCGGCGTCACTTTCGGGTGATGGCACGTCGGACGGTTCCTCCGAGAAGCGCTGCAAGATCAAGAATTCGCCGCCGAACACCGACCTGTAGAAGTTGAACGCCTCCTCGCAGTTGCCGCTGAAGTGCAAATAGGGATTCACCCGAGCCATCTGCCCCGCCTCGCCCGCCGCTTCCAAAACCGGTCCGGGTCTCCCCCGATCCTATGCGATCACCCGGCCGGGTCGGCCACCACACCGGCGAACAGGATCGCACCGGTCGGCTCGTGTTGGATGATGAAGAGGAAAGGCCGGTCGAGGGTCAACTCGGCCGGTTGGGGCATGGAGGTGATTCCCACCACCACCGCGCTCAGCGAACCGCGGCGGGCCGATACCGAGGCGGCGGGATCGGACGTCGGTCGGAGCTGGCAGCCTTCAACCATGCCTCCTTCGCCGCCAACACCTCATCGAGGGCCCGCTGCGGAGTCTCTCCGAACGCCGAGCAGTGCTCGAGGTCGGGGATATCGGCGATCCAACCGTGATCCTCCTCGCTGTAGAAGAGATTGATGTGGTAGTCGCGCATCGCGGACGCCTCGGTTGGAGATTGTATCGGGCGATCAGATCTTCACCCGGCCGGGTTCGCCACCACACCGGCGAACAGGATGGCACCGGTCGGCTCGTGTTGGATGATGAAGAGGAAAGGCCGGTCGAGGGTCAACTCGGCCGGTTGGGGCATGGAGGTGGTTCCCACCACCACCGCGGTGGCTGCCGCCGCCTCGGTGCCGACCTCGTCCACCTTGATAAAACCCTGGTGGACGACCTCCTGCACATAGAGCTCGCGCTCGGCGACGATCCCGGTGAGGTCGGCGCCGTTTGATCCCGAAGGGGGGACGAACGCGGTCACCATCCCGAGCGCCTTCAGGGTGTCCGACAGCATGGAGGGCATAGCGTGTATTATCCGCTCACTCCAACGTAC
>CAYUKI010000325.1:2297-2619 GCA_964445235.1 uncultured Acidimicrobiia bacterium
GTCCGACAGCATGGAGGGCGAACGGAATTCGAACTTGGGCATGGCCAACTCGATCTGGAAATCGCCGCGGGCCGTTCGGGCCGCCGCCAAGGTCGCCGGGTCCAGACTTTCCAGTAACGCCTCGATGTCGCCGTCGGGGAGGATCAGCATCATCGAGGCGTCACCGACATAGGGGAGCCACGCCGCCTTGAAGCCGTCCTGCTCCACGAAGGGAGTCCGCATCGAACCGTGCATGAAGGGGACGGTGACCTCGCCGGCATTGGCATGGAAACTGCCGTCCTCGGTCTGATCGGGGCTGAACTGACTGAGCCAGTTGGCCTTG
>CAYUKI010000326.1:0-2613 GCA_964445235.1 uncultured Acidimicrobiia bacterium
GCTCAATACGCCCAACTCATTGCCCGGCGGGTGAGGGAAGCCCATGTGCATTCCTCCATCGTCTCGAAAGAGATCACCGCCGCCGAGATTCGTCGGAAGGGTGCGGCAGGTGTGATCCTGTCGGGCGGGCCGGCGTCGGTATACGCCGACGACGCCTATCGGATCGACCCCGGCATCTTCGAACTCGACATCCCGGTGTTAGGGATTTGCTACGGCCATCAGCTGATGGCCGATTTGGGGGGGGGACGAGTGGCGTCCACCGGCACCGCCGAGTACGGCAAGACGCAGCTGCGCTCGGTTGGCTCATCGGTGCTACTCGGCGACCTTCCGGCCCTCCAGGACGTTTGGATGAGCCATGGCGATGCGGTTGAAGAGGCGCCTCCCGGTTTCCGCATTACCGCCGTTTCGCCAGGATCCCCGGTGGCGGCGATGGAGCATCCCGAGCGGCGCCTATACGGGCTTCAGTTCCATCCCGAAGTGGCCCACACCGTGCGGGGCTCCGAGATACTCAAGCGGTTTCTGTTCGATGTCTGCGGGGTCAGACCCGGATGGACCCATCATTCGATCATCGAGGCAGCCGTTGCGGCGGTGCGAAGTCAGGTCGGATCGGAACAAGTTGTGTGCGGGTTGTCGGGAGGGGTCGATTCGGCGGTGGCGGCGGCCCTCGTCCACGCCGCGGTGGGCGATCAGCTGACCTGCATATTCGTCGATCACGGGTTGCTGCGGGCCGGCGAGGCCGAACAGGTCGAGGCCACCTTCCGACGGCACTTCGGACTGCCGTTGATTCACGTCAAGGCGGCCGATCGCTTTCTCGAGAAGCTGGCCGGCGTCACCGACCCGGAAGCCAAGCGCATGGTGATCGGCGAGACCTTCATTCGCGTGTTCGAAGAGGTGGCCGCCGACCTTTCCGCGGCGAGGTTCTTGGTGCAGGGGACGCTCTATCCGGACATCATCGAATCAGGGACCAGGGACGCCGCCCGCATCAAGAGCCACCACAACGTGGGTGGCCTGCCTGCAGACATGCAGTTCGAGTTGGTCGAGCCGCTACGCGACCTCTTCAAGGACGAAGTGAGAGCGATCGGGGAAGAGCTCGGACTGCCCGAAGAGATCGTCTGGCGGCAACCCTTCCCGGGCCCGGGGCTGGCGGTGCGGATCATCGGCGAGGTCACCTTTGAACGTCTCGATCTGCTGCGGCGAGCCGATGCCATCGTCCTCGAAGAGATCAGGCGGGCCGGTTTGTATCGCCAGATCTGGCAGTCGTTTGCAGTGTTGCCAGCGGTGCGGACCGTCGGCGTGCAAGGCGACGGTCGGACCTACGCCTACCCGGTGGTGGTGCGGGCGGTGGTCAGCGAGGATGCCATGACCGCCGATTGGGCTCGCCTTCCGCACGAGGTCCTCGAGAGGATTTCCTCTCGGATCATCAACGAGGTTCCCGGGATCAACCGGGTCGCCTACGACATCTCCTCCAAGCCGCCCGCCACCATCGAGTGGGAGTGATCGCCCGCTAGTGCTCTGTCTGGGAAATAGCGTGAGACCCCCACGACTATTTACCAGACGGTGCACGAGGGCCGCCGGGCCGCCTGCGTTGCCCAGGTGGCCCGAACCTCCGACAATCCGCGCCACCTGTCGGCGCGTACGACCGCCGGTTGCGGTTTCCGGGGCCCGGGGGGGTGGGTAACTAGTTCAAGAAGTGGCTCCGGGCGCCGATATGTCTCCTGCAACCTGCGCAGAGGCGATCCCTTTGGATTGGACCGACCAGCCTGAATTGCTGGCCATCTTTCAGCAAGAGATAGAAGAACGCTCCGGGCATCTCGTCGGCGGCGCCCGGGCCGTCCTGTCCCGCCAGCTCCTGTCCAGCTCCCTCCCGGATTTGGTCCGGCACGCCCACACCATCAAGGGCTCGGCCAGGATCATGGGTCTGCCCACCGTGGCCTTCGGAGCTGCTGCCCTGGAGCGAGCCTGGCGGTCGGTCCAAGAAGAGGCGCTGGCCCCCTCCGACCAGCTCGGTCATGCGCTTCTCGGGGTGGCGTCGTTGTTGGTAGTTGCGGCTGGCCGGGAAAGGTCCGGCGACGTGGTGGACATGGAGGCCGCCACGGTGGCGTTGGAAGGCCTGTTGCCGGCTTCCGGGCGCATGTCGGATCATCCATCAATAGGCGGTGCGACCAGCCCGTTGCAGTTTCCGGGCCCGGGGGGGGGGACCAGCCCTCCCGCCGGCAGATCGACCGCCGCCGAGCGACCGCCCCCGGCGCCGACTCCCGCCGCTGACGCTCCCGTCCGCTCCACGTCGCCACCCCCGCCCCCGACGATGGCGGCCGCCGACTCCCCACGAGAGGAGGCCTTCGAGGATCCCACCGGTCTCGGCGGGCTCATCTCCTCCATCGAGAGCATGATGATCGGCTCGACCACGGCGGTGGACTCGAGCACCCTCTACCGGCTCATCAACCGGGCCGTGGAGGCCAACCTCGACACCGAGGCCCTCGCCAAGGTCGCCGCCGAAGGAAGGCTTCCGGCCGGTGCCATCGATCGGCTGGCTCATGAGGCGGGAGAGCTGGTCGACATGGCCGTCTCGCTGGCCCAGGCGCGTCTGCACGAGGTAACCGAGACCTTCCCGCA
>CAYUKI010000327.1:0-2545 GCA_964445235.1 uncultured Acidimicrobiia bacterium
CGGCCCTGGGGAGCGGGGCGGCATCTAACGATGCCGCCACCGGCCAGGCCAGGGCGGCGATCGTAATTAGGAGCAGCCCGGACATCACCAGCACCCGCTGCACACCGAGAGTGGCGGCCAGCACCGGGACGAAAGCCAGGGGCAGCAGCGACGACATCTGGTTGTGAGCCAGCACCGTTCCGGCAATCCGCCCGATCAGCGGTTCGGGAGAATGCCGCTGTATGAGCGTCCGGGTGCCGGTGACCATCAACCCGATCACCAGGCCCCAAAGAACGCCAGCTCCCATTACCACCGGGAGTTGGTCGGTCCCGGTGTATAGCGCCGCGCACAAGCCATTGGCACCAACGATGGCGGTGACCGAACGGGCATTGAGGAGGCGGTTGGGCAGCCGTGCTACCAGCGCCGAGCCACCCACCAAGCCGATGCCGAAGAGAGAGTTCACCAACCCGAGCGTCGTGGGGTTGGCGCCGAGCACCTCGCGGTAGAAGATGGCCTCCAGCGCCGAGAAGAAGCCGAAAACCAACCAGACCGAGGTCACGCAGAGGACGTAGAAGCGGAGAGGGCGGTTGGCGTAGGTGTAGGCGAATCCCTCCCGGGTCTCTGAGAACACTCCCCTCCTCTCCCTTTTGGCGACGGCCCGCACGGATACCCCGAGGACAATCGCCACCGCCGCCAGCGAGGTGGCGGCGTCGAAAACGAAGATCCACGACAGGCCCCACCAATTGGCGATCAGTGCCCCCACCCCCGGTCCTGCCACGAAGGCTGCCATGCCGGCTGCTTCGACGATCCCATTGATCCGGCCGAGCCGCTCTGGTTGATCCGTCAGGTAGGGGGCGAAGGAGGCGATGGCTGTGAACACCGGGGTACTGAACAGGGCCATTGCTGCTACTGCCCAGGTCAGGCTTCCCATGTCGGTGGCTTGGGTGGCGGCCAGAGCCGCCGGTACGAAGAGGATCTCGCCGGCCAAGAGGACGATCCGAGGGTCATGGCGGTCTACGAGCATGCCGGCCAGCGACCCGGCCGCCAATGACACCAGCCCGTATACGGCCATCAGCAAAGCGACCTCGCCCGGCCGGGAGTCGAACTTGAAGACCGCAGTACCCCAAATGCCGACGAAGAAGGCAGCTTCGCCCCCCACCCGCGAGACAAAGCGCGCCGCCGCCACCCGACGTACGTTTCGATCCATTCCTAGTGCACCGTCTGGCAAATAGTCGTGGGGTCTCTTCGGGCCACGACGCCCCTGGCGGCGTCCTCCTCCTCGACGCAGCGCATGGGCTGCGCCTTCGTCGTGCGTCCTGGCCAGGAACGCCGTGGCCTCGCCGATACCCTCACGCTATTTCCCAGACAGAGCACTAAAGCGGTCTTCGGTAGGTGGCGAAAAGCTTTGTGACCACAAAACCCATGCTCTCGTAGAGCGTGAAAGCCCCGTTCGGGTTCTCGGTGTGGACGCCCAAGGCAGCCTGCTCCATCCCCCTCCGGCGCAATTCCTCGAGGCTCGCCGCAAGCAGGGCGCGGGCGACGCCGCGACGCCGGTGCGGCCGGGCCGTGGAGATGGACTCGGTGTAGCCACGCTTCCGGCCGTACTCCGCGTTCTCCCCTAAGTTGATGAACGACCGCACCTGGCCCGCCACCCCCTCGTCGGACCAAGCCACCTTCCACAAGGTGGTGTCGGTGTGGGGAAAGTCGAGAAACTCCTGCCAGCGGTTCTCGGTTGACGCCTGGTAGCCCCAGTGATCCCGAAACGCTTCCTGGTCGGCTTCCCATATCGGCCGCAGGTGGTCTTCGGTGACCGGGCGCATCTCCAAGCCTTCGGGAAGTTCGCCCTCGGGTATGTCATCGAGGTCCGGCCGGACCATCTCCGCCCCATAGGTCACGGCTCGATACCCCCTCCCCTCGAGCAGATGGGCGGCTATTGGGTCCGTCTGAATGGAGAAGGTGTCGAGCAGCTTGTTCCCAACTGGGTGGTCGGCTCCGATCTCGACCAGCCGGCCCATGTTCCAGTCGAGAAGGCTGCCGCCGACCCCCTGATTCCGCCAAGCGGGGTCGATGAAGCAGAAATGGGAGTAAACGCGGGTTCCGCTGAGTTCTTCTCCCCACCAGACCCGGCTGTAGGCAACCACGTTCCCGTCGACCTCGGCAAGGCGCATGTCGCTATACGGGTCGCAGTTGTCCAGATGGCGGTAGGTGGCGGCGATGTCTTCGACCGTATCGAACCGGTCGTCGCCGTCTGCCAACTTGGCGGCGTTGATGACTGCGAGCATCTTGGGGTAGTCGGATTCCCCCTCAAAGCCGCGGTATCTGATCCGGGATCTCACTGATCGAGTCTCCATGGTTTGGTTCTTCTTCACCTGGCGGGGCCTCGGAGCACCTTCGCCCGACGGGCAGGGCCAGGGCAGCGGTTTCGGCGTTTGGGGTGGTTTCCCCACGCTATCCGACCGCTAGGTGCACCGCCTGGCAAATAATCGTGGGGTCCTCGCCGGCCCACGACGTCCCTGGCGGCGTCCTCCTCCTCGACGCAGCGCATGGGCTGCGCCTTCGTCGTGCG
>CAYUKI010000328.1:0-2518 GCA_964445235.1 uncultured Acidimicrobiia bacterium
AACTCCATCCGGCCCCCCGCCGGTCGTGGTTGCGACCGCCGCAGGACCGACTTAACCCGAGCCACCAGCTCTCGGGGCGAGAAGGGCTTGGTGACATAGTCGTCGGCCCCGAGATCGAGTCCCGCCACTCGATCCCCTTCTTCCACCCGGGCGGTGAGGAGGATCACCGGGGTATCCCCCTCTCGCCGGAGGTCGGCGAGCAGGTCGAGGCCGCTCCGACCGGGCAGCATGACATCGAGTATGACCAGGTCCGGTTGGGTGGCCTGCAATAGACGGAGGGCCTCCACGCCGTCGGCAGAAGTGCTTACCCGATACCCCTCCTTCTCGAGATAGGTGGCGATCACCTCCCTGACGATCGCTTCATCGTCGACCACGAGGATGCGGGAGGTGGCGGGCACTCCCCCATGGTACGAGTCAGCGGTGGCCTGCCCCTGAGCCGTCTGGGTAGTTTCGAAACCGTTAAGGCTCGGCTTCGCCCCAGCCGGACCGAAACGGCATACTCGCCGCTGTGAACCCTCTGGTGCTGTTGGAACAGGTCGCCGTCCGCTCCGGGCCGGTGTCGATACTCACCTCCGTTTCGATACACCTCGAACCGGGCACCAGTCTCGGCATCGCCGGCGCCAACGGGGTCGGGAAGACCACGGCACTACGGGTTTGCGCCACCCTGCAACGGATATCGGCCGGGCGCGGCGCAGTGCTGGGAGCGGACCTCGGGACGGCCGCCTCGGTGGCCAAGCGTGCGCGCATTGGACTCTCGGGGCACGAGCCCGCCGCCATCGGCGAGCTCACGCTGGCAGAGAACCTCGAGCTGGTGGCCAAACTGAGCGGCCGCTCCTCGGCCTGGGTCGTCGAAGCCCTGGCGAAGGTCGGATTGGACCGGGCCGCCGACCGCCGCGTGGACCGTTGCTCGCACGGCATGCGGCGGCGTCTCGATTTGGCCCGGCTGCTATTGACCGAACCCGACCTCCTCCTCCTCGACGAGGCGCAGGCGGGCCTCGACCCGCCGGCGGTGGCCGTAATCGGGAAGCTGGTAGCAGACGTCAAGTCGCGAGGGGGAGGAGCGGTTCTGGTTTCCCACGACGAGGCGGCTCTTCGAGCGGTCTGCGATCGGGTCGTGACCATGAGGGTCGGTGAGACCCCTTGACCGCCTCGTTCTGGCGCCAGTCGGTGGCCATCGCCTCCCGCGACCTGATGGTGGAGGGTCGCACCCGAGAGGTAATGCTCATCGCCCTGCCCTTCGGGGCGGTGGCCCTCTTCCTGGCGCCCTTCGCCTTCGGGCTCGAGCTCGCCCTGCTTTCCACCGTCGGTCCTCCTCTCTATTGGGTCGTGGGCCTGCTCTTCGGCATGCAGATCACCTATCGCTCCACGGCTACCGAAAGCGGACCCTGGTCGGACCTATTGGCGCTGCTCGGTGTCGACCCCGCCGCCCGCTTCACCGGCCGGGCGCTCGCCTCCGGACTCCTTATCACCGGATTCCTGGGGGTGCTGGCCGCGGTCATGGTCGGCCTGTACTCCCCGGGGGCGCTGCCACCGATTCCGGGGATGGTCCTGACCGTCGTTCTCTTCTCGGCGGGTCTGGGCCTGCTGGGAAGCATCGCCTCCGACATCACCATCGGTCTGCGGACCCGCACCCTGCTCGCACCGCTGTTGGTGGCCCCGCTCGCCGCACCGTTGCTGATCGCTGCCAACTCCCTCTGGCGGTCACTAGCGCAAGAGACCGGTATCCTCACGTGGGCCTTGATTCTGTTCTGTATCGACCTGGTGCTGGCGGTGTCCGGGGTCCTCTCCGCCCGCCCGCTCATGGAGGCCACCCGATGAGAAGGGCCTTTCCGATGCTGGTGGCGGCAACCATGGCGGGGGGCCTCTGGTTGGCCCTTTCCTCGCCGCCCGATGCCGTCCAAGGCGACTTCGTCCGCATCCTCTATATCCACGTCCCCTCGGCTTGGCTGGCGTTTCTGGCCTTCGGGATCACTGCTGCCGGCTCTCTAGCCTGGCGAATGACCCGCCGTCAACGCTTCGACGATCTGGCCGCCGCCTCTGCAGAGGTGGGGGTGTTGTTCACCGTCATCACGCTCCTCACCGGTTCGATCTGGGGCCGGCCAGTGTGGGGCGTGTGGTGGTCGTGGGGAGACGCCCGGTTGTCGACTACCGCTCTGATGCTTTTCGTCTACCTCGGCTACCTGGCCCTGCGTCGGGCCGTAGAGGATCCGGAGCGGAGGGCGCGGCTCGCCTCGGTGTTGGGGCTCGTGGCCGTGGTCCAAGTACCCCTGGTCTACTTCTCGGTGAACCTGTGGCGCACCCTTCACCAAACCCAGACCATCCGGCCGGACGGCCCCCAGATGGACCCCGAGATGGTGGCGGCCTTGCTCGTGAACGTCGCCGCGTTCACGCTCTTGTACGTGGCGCTGGTCGCCGCCCGGCTCAGAGTCGGCAGGGCCGAGGCCGTGGCCGCCGAGGCAAATGAGGGGCCGGCTGGCGCGGCGGTCGGCGTTCCTCGATTGGGGGGGGAACCTGATGT